>NZ_JBVHYH010000101.1:0-5445 GCF_055569135.1 Kitasatospora sp. NPDC029367 | reverse complement strand
CCCAGGAAGGCCCCAGCCGCAGGGGGGCGGGAAGAAAAAAACAGGGGAAAAAAAAAAGAGAGAAACGGGGAGCCCCCCCCGGGCCCCCCCCCGGGCCCCCCCTTCCGCGTTCGAGACCCGCCGTCAGGCTTAGCTGAACGAGTCGCCGCAGGCGCAGGAGCCGGTGGCGTTCGGGTTGTCGATCGTGAAGCCCTGCTTCTCGATGGTGTCGACGAAGTCGACGGTGGCGCCACCCAGGTACGGGGCGCTCATCCGGTCGGTGACGACCTTGACGCCACCGAAGTCCTTGATCACGTCGCCGTCGAGCGAGCGCTCGTCGAAGAACAGCTGGTAACGCAGGCCGGAGCAGCCACCGGGCTGGACGGCGACGCGCAGCGCGAGGTCCTCGCGGCCTTCCTGCTCCAGCAGGGCCTTGACCTTGGCCGCGGCGGCATCGGTGAGGAGGATGCCACTCTCGACGGTGGTCTCGTCCTGGACGGTCATCTGCTTTCTCCCGGTCTTGACGACGGTCTGCCGCCAGTGCCAACCACCGACCGCCCGGATTCATTTCCCGGACGGCGGGGGATTTCTACGGCCTGTTCGACGGCTGGTTCTCCGTGGGCCGGGCGCGTCACCCGGGCCTCTACGCTCCCCATGCTCGCACAACCGGGGCGGACCGGGCACCGCCCGCGTCACGGATCCGGTCGAACGGGCCCCACGGCCGCCCGCCGGACGCCAGGATGGCGGCATGATCCTTCGCCAGGTCAGGGACACCGCAGCGGACGCGGAGGCCGTCCAGGAACTGTCCCTCGCCGCGTTCGCCGGACCGTCCGACGACCCCGCCCGACCGGCCCGACCGACGCCGCTGCAGCTGGCCCGGACCAGACACCTGGCGCGCACCGACCCCGGCGGCTGCTGGCTGGCGGAGAGCGGCGGGCAGGCGGTCGGGGTGGTGCTGTCGATGCGCCGCGAGGGCCTGTGGATGCCCTCGCTGTTCGCCGTCCGGCCGTCCGCCCGGGACCGGGGGGTCGGGCCGCTGCTGTTCGAACGGGCCCTCGCGCACGCCCGGGGCTGCCTGCGCGGGATGGTCTGCGCCTCCGACTCCCCCGCGGCGGCCCGCCGCTACCGGCTGGCCGGCTTCACCCTGCACCCGGCGATGCGGCTGACCGGGCGGGTGGACCGGGACGGGCTGATCGACCCCGGCGACATCCCGGTGCACCGCGGCAACGCCACCCACCTGCACCTGCTGGACTCGGTGGACCGGCGGCTGCGCGGGTCCGCGCACGGCCCGGACCACGAGCTGATGCTCGGCCACTTCGAGGAGCTGCTGGTCGCCGACGCGCTGGCCGGCAGCGGCTACTGCTACCGGGACGGCGGCACGGTGCGGCTGCTGGCGGCCACCAGCAAGCGGATCGCGGCCCGGCTGCTGCGCGAGGCGCTGGCCCGGGTGCCGGACGGGACCGAGGCCCGGGTGGAGTACCTGACCGCCGAGCAGGAGTGGGCGCTGGACGTCGGGCTGGAGGTCGGGCTGACGCCGGAGACCGGTGGCTTCGTCGGGGTGCGCGGGATGCGGCCGCCCGCGCCGTACCTGCCCAGCGGGGCCTTCCTGTAGCCCGGCGGGAACGCGTACGGCCCCACCGGGGGCGGGCCGGTGGGGCCGTACGGACGGACGGGCGGACGGGGCCCGGATCAGGCCATGGTGTCCAGGATCTCCCGGACCATCTCCATGGTGGTGCCCGGGTGCAGGAAGGCGAAGCGGGCGACCGTCTCGCCGTCCCAGCCGGTCGGGGTGACGAAGCCGATCTGGTCCGCGAGCAGCTGCTGCGACCAGCGGTAGTAGTCGTCGTTGGTCCAGCCCTTGCGCTTGAAGCAGACCGCGGAGAGCTGCGGGTCGAACAGCAGCTCCAGGTGCTCGGTGTCGCGGATCAGCTGGGCGGTGTCCCGCGCGAGCTGGAGGCCGGTCTCGATGGCGTCGGTGTACGCCTGGACGCCGTGGACGGCCAGCGAGAACCAGAGCGGCAGGCCGCGGGCGCGCCGGGTCAGGTGGTAGGCGTAGTCGGTGGGGTTCCACTCGTCGCCGTCGGTGTGCAGGACGTCCAGGTAGGAGGCGTCCTGGGTGTGCACGGCGCGGGCGAGCTGCGGGTTGCGGTAGATCAGCGCGGCGCAGTCGAAGGGGGCGAACAGCCACTTGTGCGGGTCGACCACGAAGGAGTCGGCGTGCTCGATGCCGTTGTAGCGCTCGCGCACCGACGGGGCGAACAGGCCCGCGCCGCCGTAGGCGCCGTCCACGTGGAACCACAGGTCGCGCTCGCGGGCGACCTCGGCCAGGCCGGCCAGGTCGTCGACGATGCCCTCGTTGGTGGTGCCGGCGGTGCCGACGACGGCGATCACCGTCTCCGGGTTCGGGTCGGCGGCCAGGGCGGCGCGCAGTGCCTCGCCGGTGAAGCGCCGGTTCACGGTCGGGACCTTGAAGGCCTCGACGCCGATGATGTTGAAGGTGTTCTTGACCGAGGAGTGCACCTGGTCGGCGACGGCTATCCGCAGCCGGGCCTCCGGCCCGACGCCGAGCTTGCGGCGGGCGGTGTCGCGGGCGACCACCAGGGCGGACAGGTTGCCCGCGGAGCCGCCGGAGACGAAGCAGCCGCCGGCCGAGGCGGGCAGCCCGGCCCGGTCGGCGATCAGGCGCAGCACCTGGTTCTCGGCGGCGATGGCGCCGGCCGCCTCCAGCCAGGAGATGCCCTGCAGGGAGGCGCAGGAGACCACCATGTCGAACAGCAGCGCGGCCTTGGTCGGGGCGCACGGGATGAAGGACAGGTAGCGGGGGCTGTCGGCGGAGATGACCGCGCGGGACAGCTCGTGGTCGTACAGCTTGAGGACGTCGGCCGGGTTGTTGCCGTCCTGGTTGAGCAGGCCGGCCAGCTGGGTGCGCAGGTGCTCGCCGTCACCGGGGTGGTCGAGCGGGACGGGGTCGTACTGCAGCCGCTCCCGCATGTAGTCGAAAACCAGGTCGACCAGTTCGTTGTCGGGCCGGTGCATGCGGTCGGGTGCTGCGGACACGGCTGTCCCTCTCGGCTGTGGGTGTCGGGGGGATCCGGTCGGCGGGACGCCTCACCGCGCTGACCGGACGTGATCAGCGTAGGCAGCGGGGGCGCTTCCCCGCGCGTCGGAACGCGGCTGGTCAGGCAGCTTTCGAGCGTCTTCGGGGCGGTCCGCGCAGGTTTCCTGCGTGCCCCGGGAGCCGGGCCCGGCGATCAGCCGATCAGCTGGGAGAGGACCACCGAGGAGCGGCTGCGCTGCACGCCGGGCTCGCGCCGGATGCGCTCGATGACGGCCTCCAGATGGCGCATGTCGGCGGCCCGCAGGTGCACCAGGGCGTCCGGGTCACCGGTGACCGTCCAGGCGGCGACCACCTCGGGGAACTGGCGCAGGCTGGCCAGGATCTCCTCGGGGGCGGTCCGCTCGCGGCAGTAGACCTCGACGAAGGCCTCGGTCTGCCAGCCGAGCACGGCCGGGTCGAGCACCACGGTGAAGCCCCGCACCACACCGCGCGCCCGGAGCCGGTCGATCCGGCGGCGCACGGCGGTGGCGGAGAGGTTCACCTGGAGACCGATCTCGGCGTAGGAGGCGCGGCCGTCGCTGCCGAGGCGGGCGAGGAGCTGCCGGTCGGTCTCGTCCAGGTCTGCCCCGATCACCTCGTGCGCTCGGCTGCTGGTCATCGGTGCGGGGCTCCACGGGTCGTGCGGTGGGGGTGGGGGGAGCGTCCCGGGCGGCGGGCGGTGCTGTCGCACCCGCCGGCGCCACTGCCGAAACGGTTCGCCACCCATTCTGGCGGATGACCTGAACGAGTTCATCGCGCGCGGATGACCGGGAGAAGGCCATCGGTCCACCGGGCGGGCACCGATCGCCACGCCTGCCGTCGACCGAAGGGCCTCGCCTACTGACCGGCCCGGGGCGGTCTTCATGTTCATGGCCCAGCCCTGCCCGGGGCTTCGAAATATCGATTCGGCCACGGCAGGAAGCATCCGATCCGGAGAGCGGTTCTCGTCACATCGACAGGATGGCCATCGTCACTCTGACGCTAACCGGTTAGAATAGATAGCGTCAGATAGACGAAAAGGCCCCACCGCTCGTTCGGCCGCACAGAAGGGCACCCGCCCGTGACCACCACCATCACCGAGACCCACGGCGTCGACCCCACTCCGACGCCGCTCGCTCTGCTGCTGCTCGGCCGAGAGGCCGACCCGAACAGCGAGCGCGGCGTCGAGTGCCCCGGCGACCTCCCGCCGGCCTCGGACCCGAACCTCGTCGAGCGCGCCCGGGCGGCCAAGGCCGCGCTGGGCGACCGCGTCTTCATCCTCGGCCACCACTACCAGCGCGACGAGGTGATCGAGTTCGCCGACGTCACCGGCGACTCCTTCAAGCTCGCCCGCGACGCCGCGGCCCGCCCGGAGGCCGAGTACATCGTCTTCTGCGGCGTGCACTTCATGGCCGAGTCCGCCGACATCCTCACGAGCGACCGCCAGCAGGTCGTGCTGCCGGACCTCGCGGCCGGCTGCTCGATGGCCGACATGGCCACCGCCGAGCAGGTCGCCGAGTGCTGGGACGTACTGACGGACGCCGGCATAGCCGATGTGACCGTCCCGGTCTCGTACATGAACTCCTCCGCCGACATCAAGGCCTTCACCGGCAAGCACGGCGGCACCATCTGCACCTCCTCCAACGCCCAGCGAGCGCTGGAGTGGGCCTTCGAACAGGGCCAGAAGGTGCTCTTCCTGCCCGACCAGCACCTCGGCCGCAACACCGCGGTGCGGGACATGGGCATGTCGCTGGACGACTGCGTCCTGTACAACCCGCACAAGCCCAACGGCGGCCTGACCGCCGAGCAGCTGCGGAACGCCAAGATGATCCTCTGGCGCGGCCACTGCTCGGTGCACGGCCGGTTCAGCCTGGACTCGGTGAACGACGTCCGCGAGCGGATCCCCGGCGTGACCGTCCTGGTCCACCCCGAGTGCAAGCACGAGGTGGTCGACGCCGCCGACATGGTGGGCTCGACCGAGTACATCATCAAGGCCCTGGACGCGGCCGAGCCCGGCTCCAAGTGGGCCATCGGCACCGAGCTGAACCTGGTCCGCCGGCTGGCCAAGGCGCACCCGGACAAGGAGATCGTCTTCCTGGACCGCACGGTCTGCTTCTGCTCGACCATGAACCGGATCGACCTGCCGCACCTGGTCTGGGCGCTGGAGTCGCTGGTCGAGGGCCGGGTGCCGAACGTGATCACGGTGGACCCGGAGACCGAGAAGTACGCCAAGGCCGCGCTGGACCGGATGCTGGCCCTCCCGTAGCCGGAGGCGGGTCCCGGGGGGGGGGGGGGGGGGGGGCTGCCCGAAGGGGGGAGGGGCCCCCCCCCGGGGAGGGGGGGGGGGGGGGGCGAAAAGAAGGGGGGAGGAGGGCCAAAAAAAAAAGAGG
>NZ_JBVHYH010000100.1:0-30259 GCF_055569135.1 Kitasatospora sp. NPDC029367 | reverse complement strand
GGCAAGGAGGTTATGGTTGTGCGCGACACCCGTGGAGAAGATTCGGAGTTTGCTAGGCTTGCCTTCCCCCCCCCCCCCCCCCCGCGACCCCCCCCCCCCCCCCCCCGCACCCCCCCCCCCCCCCCCCCCCCCCCCCCCCCCGCCGCCGTCCGCCGAGCGGCGGCGGACGGCGGTGCGGGGGGCGAAGCCGAGGTCGGTGAGCGTGCGCCCCGGCCACATGTGCCGGAACACCCGCTCGTAGGCGTAGTTGGGGCAGCGGATCTCACCGGACTCGACCCGTCCGACGTAGCGGGCGTCGCAGGACACGTGCTCGCCGATCTCGCGGGCGGCGCGGCGGACGGCCATGGCGAACTCGCCCGGTGAGCGGTCGCCGCGCAGTGCGCGCATCACGGTGTTGGGGGTCGGTCGGTTCGGCTCGGCCGGTGGGGTGGCTGCCATGGCGCCGAGAGTACTCGGAGTCACCAGTTGGACACAGTCGGTTCGTGCGACATCTGCTGTCAATTCGGTTCAAAGCGGGCATTGTTGCGGGATATCCGCCATGAAATGCCATGCCTTGCTGTAATGCGCCCCGTGGCCTCCGGCGGTTCCGCGGCGTTGTCCTGATACGTGGAAGCCCAGGCCGTCCCCCCGGCCCGTCCCCGCCCCCGCGGCCCCACACCCGGCGGCAGTGCTTCCGAACCGACGAGGTACAGGAGGTCCCATGATGGCCACCGGACTGCCGCAGCACCGACCCGTCGCCGGGGGCGTGCTCGCCGCCGCCGCCCCCGCCCTGCTCCCCGCCCCCGCCGACGACCGGTTCCCCGGCCGGGGCCCGGTCGAGGGCGGCCGGGGCTCCTGCGGCGGACTGCGCCGGGACGCCGTCGTCCCGGCCGAGGACACCCTCCTCACCGGCTGCGACACGGTGACGGTCGCCCTGCGGCACGGCCTGGAGGCCGTCGACATCCTCAGGCTGCGCCGCGCCTGCGGGGCCGTCCTGCAGAGCCGCAACGGCAGCACCGTCTCCTTCCTCGTCCCGGCCGGCACCTGGGAGACCTGGCACCTGCCCGGCAGCTCCTGTACGGCCGGCGCCCTGGTGCCCGGCGCCACCGACCCGCGCTGGGTGATCCCGCCCGCCGGAACCGGCCGCACCACCCGCCCCACCGACGCCTGGGTGCTCCGCTCCGCCCTCTGCGAGGCCGCCTGCACGCTCACCGCCGGCGGCCTCGGCCCGTTCTAGGGGCGTGCCGCGCGGATCCGGCCGGGCCCGTACGCCTCCGACCGGATCCCCGTGGCACGCCCCTGACCAGGGGCGTGCCCGCTCGGCGGTGACCTGCCCGGGACACCGGCCCAGGTCGCCCTCCGGCGATAATGGCGTCCATGGGACGAAGCAACAGGGCCGCGCGCAGCCCCGAACCGGCGCTCGCCACCGGGGCGGACGGCCGCACCCACGCCCAGGGCCCGCTGACCCGGCAGGTCGGCTCCGGCCTGGCCGAACTGCGCCCCGACCGTGACCGTCCGCAGGCCTGGACGCTGCTGGTCGACGGCGCCCCGCAGTCCCTGGTCGACCTCGCCGACCCCACCCACCTGGGCTTCGAGTACCAGCGCCGGCTCGGCCACCTGATCGACCTGGTCGCGCCGCCCGGCCGCCCGCTGACCGTCCTGCACCTGGGCGGTGGCGCGCTCACCCTGGCCCGCTACGTGGCCGCCACCCGGCCGCGCTCGCGCCAGCAGGTCGCCGAGATCGACACCGCGCTCACCGAACTCGTCCGCGCCGAACTCCCCCTGGAGCGCGGCTGGCAGATCAAGGTGCGCGGCGGGGACGCCCGCGGCGTGCTGGAACGCACCCCCGAGGGCAGCGTCGACCTGGTCATCACCGACGTCTTCTCCGGCGCCCGCACCCCGGCCCACTGCACCACCGTCGAGTTCACCACCCTCGCGGCCCGCGCCCTCGCCCCCGGCGGCTGGTACGCCGCCAACATCGCCGACGGCGGCGCGCTGCCCTTCGCCCGCTCCCAGGTCGCCACCCTCGGCGCGGTCTTCCCCGAGCTGGCCCTGACCGCCGACCCGGCCGTGCTGCGCGGCAAGCGCTTCGGGAACCTCATCCTGGCCGCCGCCCACACCCCGCTCCCGATCACCGACCTGACCCGCCGGGTCGCCTCCGACTCCTCCCTCGGCCGGGTCGAACACGGCCGCGCGCTGGCCGACTTCACGGCCGGGGCCACCCCCGCCACGGACGCCACCGCGGCGCCCTCCCCGGCGCCGCCGCCGGGCGTCTTCCGGTGACGGTGCGGCCCGCTGTGCCAGCTCTGCCCGTTGTGCCGGCCGTGCCGGCGGGCCCGGTGCCGTCCGCCGCGCGGTAAATCCGTTGGTGTGCGGTCCGGTTGCGGCGCACACTGGCCGCAGCCGACGGCTGTCGACGCGAGGAGGCCGCATGCGCATCCGATCCGCCCGCCCGGACGAGGCGGAGCTGCTCACCGCCATCGCCCTGCGGGCCAAGGCGTACTGGGGGTACGACGAGGCCTTCATGGCCGCCTGCCGGCAGGAGTTGACCCTGGACGCGGCCGCCGTCGAACGGGCGTCGACGCTGGTGGCCGAGGAGGGCGCCCGGGTGGTGGGGTTCGCCGCCCTGACCGGCGCCCCGCCGTCCGGCGAGCTGGACATGCTCTTCGTGGAGCCGGACCGGATCGGCCACGGCATCGGCCGCGCCCTGTTCGAGCGGGTCCGCGACCAGGCCCGGGCCGTCGGCCTGCACCGCTTCACCATCGACGCCGACCCGAACGCCGAGCCCTTCTACCTGGCGATGGGCGCCGTCCGGATCGGCAGCACGCCGTCCGGTTCGATACCCGGGCGTGAACTCCCGCTGCTGGCGGTGGAGCTGGCGTCCTGAGCCCCTGAGCCCTGAGCCTTGGGCCCGGCTCCCGCCGCCGTGCCGCCGTGCCGCCGGGGGCGGGTCAGTGCCCGCGCGGCAGTCCGCGGTGCTTGAACATCGCCGCGCCGGTGAGCAGCAGTCCGGCAGCGATCGGGGCCAGCACGGCGGTGGCGGTGGCGGTGCCGTCCTCCGCGGCGGTCACGGTCGCGGTGTCGGCGAGGGCGAGGGCCTCGGGCGTCCCGGTGCCCGCGGGGGTGGTCGGGGTCGCGGCGGGGGCCGCCGTACCGGCCGTTCCGGCGGGCACCGCCGAGTCCGGTCCGTCGTGCGTCGCGGCTTCCCGGACCAGGGGCGTCCCGGCTGCCCCGACCGTTCCGGGCCGGGCCGGGCCGTTCGGGCCGTCGGGGCCGGTGGTGGGGCCGGGCCGGGGGCGGGGGGCGACCGGCAGTGCGGCCGGTTCGCCCTCGCGGGAGGCGCGGGCTCCGGCGGGGCGGCCCTGGGCGGGGACAGCACCGAGCAGACCGGAGGCGAGGGCGAAGGCGTCGGGGACGGCGGCGCCCTGGCCGGGCAGCGGGAGCCCGCCGGCCCGGATGCGCTCCTGGAGGACGCCGCCGACCACCCCCGTGGCCCCGTCGGTCGGGCTGCCCGCCGGCTCGCCGCCGGCCCGTGCGCCGCTGGTCGGTTCACCACCGGCCGGTTCACCGCCAGTCGGTGCACCGGCCGACCCGGGGGAGCGGCCGGCGTCCGCGGTGCCGTGTTGCCCCGGGCCGCCCGGGCGGAGGGCTGACGGCCCGTCGAGCGCAGGCCCGCCGTGCACGGCCCGGCGGACGGCCGGTCGGGGCTGCCCGGAGGAGGGTTCGGCGGTGGCCGCGTACGCGCTGGAGGCGCCGACGCCCCAGAGCTGGGCGAGCAGGGCCCCGCCGACGGCGACGGCGCGCGGGCGGGGCAGCCACCGGGCGGCCGCTCGCCGCGCTCCGGCGAAGCCACGGGCGGCGGGTTCCTGGGGCTCGGTCGCGTGATTGGCTCGCACGTGAGTTGAGAACGAGCGGGCGGGCGGTGAGGTCACGGCCGCCGTCACGGACAGTCATCGCGCAGGTGGCCCCGGGGCGCTGCTCCCGGGGCCACCGACCGCGCGGCGGTCAGGAGTTGGGGCGCAGGGTCCAGGTGACCGTCATCACACCGGTGACGGCGCCGTCGGCGCGGGTGATCTCGACGGTGACCGGGAACTCGGGGCGACCGCCGGCGTCCAGCTCGGCGACCACCTCGGCGGCCGGGCGGCCGAGCACGGCGGTGGCGGTGACCTCGCCCATCGCCAGCTTCTTGTAGGCGATCTCGGCGTTCACGGCGAGCGGCACGGCCCGGGACAGCTGGTCCCCGAAGGCGGCCAGCACGATGCAGCCGCTGGCGGACTCGGCGAGGGTGAACATCGCGCCGGCGTGCGGGCCGCCGACGTGGTTGTGGTACGCGGGCTGGTCGGGCAGCCGGAGCACGGCGCGGTCCGGGGTGGTCTCCAGGTACTCGAGCTTGAGGGTGTGCGCCATCGGCACGGTGGCGTCGAGCATCTGGCCGATCGAAGGAGTGGTCATGGCGACGATGTTACTAGCCGGTAGCTTGTTGCGGCAGTGGCCGACCGGAAAACCCGGGCCGCCGGGCGCAACTGAGCCCGCGCCCGATCGGAGAACGCGTCGGGAAGCGCGTCGGGGGCGCGTGAAAGGCACGTGGGGAATGCGTCGGGAGCGCGCCGGAAGCACGTCGGAACGCGAAAACGCCTGAGGGGCCGATCTCTTGAAGAGATCGGCCCCTCAGGCTCTGGGGTGAGTGACGGGACTCGAACCCGCGGCCACCTGGACCACAACCAGGTGCTCTACCAACTGAGCTACACCCACCATCTGTCCGGTCCGTTCCCGCTTCCGCGTTCCCGTTCCGACAGGAAGAACTCTACAGGATCCGAGAGGGTGCTCGCGCCAGGGTTTCGTCCCGGCGAACGAAGCCACCCCCTCCGACCCCGCGACGCCCCGGTCAGTCGGTCGCGGCCCGGTACTTCTCCGCGATCCCGCGCGCCGTCTCGGCGTCCGGGCCGGGCTGCGGCACGAACACCGCCTCGCGGTAGTAGCGCAGTTCGTCGATGCTCTCGCGGATGTCCGCGAGCGCCCGGTGGTTCCCGCCCTTCGGCGGGCTGTTGTAGTACGCCTTCGGGTACCAGCGGCGGGCCAGCTCCTTGATCGAGGAGACGTCCACGATCCGGTAGTGCAGGTGCTTCTCCAGGGCTGGCATGTCCCGGGTCAGGAAGCCGCGGTCGGTGGCCACCGAGTTGCCGCACAGCGGCGTCTTCCCGGCCTCCGGCACGTGCTCGCGCACGTACGCCAGGACCCGCTCCTCGGCCTCGGCCAGGGTCACGCCCTGCTCCAGCTCCTCCAGCAGGCCGGAGGAGGTGTGCATCGCGCGCACCACCTCCGGCATGTTCGCGAGAGCCTCCGCCGGCGGGCGGATGATGACGTCCACGCCCTCGCCGAGGATGTTCAGCTCGGAGTCCGTCACCAGCACCGCGACCTCGACCAGGGCGTCCCGGTCGAGGTCGAGGCCGGTCATTTCACAGTCGATCCATACCAAACGGTCATTCACGCAACTCACCCTACGGCGCGATCACGCGCCACGGGGACCGGAGGAGCCGACCGGGGTGCCGGAGCGCAGCCGTCGGCCTGGTGCTCCTCCGCCCCGTCGTGGGTGCCGGGGCCGTCCGGACGCTCGCCCTCCCGGCCCGTACGGACCGCGTGGCCGTCCCGTCCGGGGCGCGCCTCGCGTGCCGCCCGCGCCCCGTCCGCCGCGGTCGCCCGGGCGGCGCCCGGTGCGCGGACCTGCGGAGCCCGCGCCTGCCGACCCCGGAGCTCACCCGCCCCGGCCGCCGGCTGACCGGCGGCACCCGTCGGAACCCGGCCGCCCGGTGCACCGTGTGCCCGTCCGGCCGCGCCCGGCTCGTCACCGGGCCGCCCGTCCGCGCTGCGGTGCCCCTGGCCCTGACCGCGCGCCCCCGGCTGGGGGTGGCCGTCCTCGGCCGCCGCGTGCTCGGCGGTGCGCGGCGGACGCCCCGCACCCGGACCGGCCTGCGGCGGCACCAGCGGCGACCGCACCGGACCGCGCGCCGCACCCTGCTGCCCGGGGTGCGGTTGCTGCGCGGCCTGCTGGTGCGGGTACGGCTGGCCCGCGCGGCCGTGGAAGCCCTGGGCGGCCGGCGTCCCGGCCTGCCCCGGACCGTACGGACCGGCCTGTCCGTGCGGCACCGGCTGTCCGTGACCGACCGGCTGCCCGTGCTGGCCCGGCTGGCCGGCCTGGCCCTGGCCGCCCGGACCGGCCGGGTACGGGTGGCCCTGCGGACCCCCGTGCCCGCCACCGCCGAACGGTCCGCCGCCCGCCGCGGCCGCCGCGTGCGCCAGGGCGCCGGGCAGCCGGATGTCGGCCGCCGGGGTCGGTGTCTGCTGTCCGGGGCGGCGCGCCCGGTAGCTGGTCCGGTACGCGGCCGGGGAGACCCCGAGCTGACGGCGGAAGTGCCCGCGCAGCGCGACCGGCGACCGGAACCCGCACCGGCGCGCCACGTCGTCCACCGACAGCTCCGACGTCTCCAGCAGCCGCTGCGCCTGGAGCACCCGCTGGGTGATCAGCCACTGCAGCGGCGCACTGCCGGTGAGCGTGCGGAAGCGGCGGTCGAAGGTGCGCCGGCTCATGTAGGCACGGGCCGCCAGCACCTCGACGTCGAACTGCTGGTTGAGGTTCTCCAGCGCCCAGGTGACCACCTCGGCCAGCGGGTCGTTGCCGATCTCCTCCGGTAAAGACTGATCGATGTACTGGGCCTGTCCGCCGCCGCTGCGGCGACTGGGCACCACCAGGCGGCGGGCCAGCGCGTTCGCGGCCTCGGCGCCGTGGTCGCTGCGCACCACGTGCAGGCACAGGTCGATGCCGGCGGCGGTACCGGCCGAGGTCAGCACGTCGCCGTCGTCCACGAACAGCTCGCGCGGGTCCACGTGCACCCGCGGGTACCGCTTGGCCAGGGTCGGCGCGTACATCCAGTGGGTGGTCGCCGGGCGGCCGTCCAGCAGACCGGCCGCGGCGAGCACGAAGGCACCGGTACAGAGCCCGATGATCCGCGCGCCCTCGTGGTGGGCCTTGCGCAGGGCGGTGATCGCCTCGACCGGGGGCGGCTGGGAGATCGAGCGCCAGGCCGGTACGACGATCGTGCCGGCCCGGGCGAGGGCCTCCAGGCCGTACGGCGCGGAGAGGGTCAGGCCGCCCGTGGTGGCCAGCGGTCCCTCCTCCCCGGCACAGACCAGCAGTCGGTAGCGGGGCACTCCGGCGTCCTGGCGGTCCACGCCGAAGACGGAGAGCGGGATCGAGCTCTCGAAGATCGGTGCGCCGCCGAAGATCAGCACCGCGACGGTCTCCCGGCGGCGCCGGCCGGACAGCTTGCGCGGGGAGCCGATGGTCGCCAGCGCGTTCGCGGAGCCGTTGCCGCCCGGGGAGCCGTGGCCCAGCGGGCCGTGGCCGGGGGCGGTGCCCAGGGCCAGGCCGCCGCCGAGCGGGCCGGCGCCGGAACCGTTCAGCCCCGGGGCCGAGCCGGTGGCGGGGTAGGCCGGGTGGCCGGGGTAGCCCGGGTACTCGCCGTAGGGCTGCGCCGGGCCGCCGTGGGACTGGCCCGCTCCGTGTGCCGTGCCGTGGCCGGGCGCCGCGCCGTGGCCGGGCGCCGCGCCGTGGCCGGGGTTGACGGGGCCTCGGCTGACGGGCTGTCCGGCGGGGGACGGGTGGCCGCCCTGGTGTCCGCCCGGGTGCCCGCCCTGGTGTCCACCCGGGTGTCCGCCCTGTACCGGCTGCGCACCGTACGGGGCCGGGCCGCCGTGCGTGGTGCCGCCGTGCTCGGCCGGGGAGTGGCCGGGGGTGGCGGACGGCGCGGGGGGATAGGGGGAGTGCGAGGCGGGGCCCGAGGGGCTCGGGATGCCGGAGGCGCGGGTGGTGGCGGCGATCGCGGAGGTGCCGGTGCTTCTCACGGGCCGACTCGCGGTGCCGGCCGGTGCCTGGCCGCTGTCAGGACCCGCGTCGCTCCTGCTCACCCTGCTCAAGGCGCTCAAGCCCCCTCGGTGGTGTGGTGTGGGTGGTGCGGCACTGCTGGCCAAGATCGAAATCTATCGGGTGGACCGTTGCCGTTGTGACAAGTTCACCATCCGACGCTATGTCGACATGGCAATTTGGCGTGATGCATTCGATCACGAAGCGTGGCACCCGTCGACCCTTCTGGGAAGAGGGCCGGTGCAACGGTGGCTGGTTGTCGCAGGACGGTTCCTGGGGTGTCCGGCTTCCGGGAACCCGGCCGGCGGGTCTGGGCTGCGGATTTGCCCAAGGGGGAGCGCGCGGCACGAAATTGACCGAAAATCGGCGGTGCACAGGAGGGCGCACGGGCACCGGCTGTGCGCCTCCCAGGCTTCATCCGGCCAGCGCCAGGACGGGCGGACCGTTACCCCTGCGGCGCGGCTACGTTCCTGCCGTGAACACCAACCGCCGGCTCGAACGGGCCAACGACAACTCCGCCGCCTTCTGGCTCGCCCAAGCCCGCGCACACGGCTGGCAGTCCCGCGTCGGACCGGGCCTCACGGCAGTCCGCTGCGCCCGCACCCCGGGCGACTCCCAGCGCTTCGTGGTCACCCGCCCGTACGCCGAACCGGCCGACGTGGAAAAGCAGTTGGTCGAGCTCCAGGCCGAGTGGGGCACCATTCGCTTCACTCTGGAGGACCCTTACGGCGGGCTCGACCTGACCCGTCTCGGAGCCGTCCGGATGCCGCTCATGCCGGTGATGGTCCGGGAGCCCGGACCGGTCGACGGTGCGACCGTCGACGGCTCGGTGGCCGGCAGCTCGGTGGTCGGCGGCTCTGTGGCTGGTGGCTGGGTGACCGACGGCCGGGACGCCGGGCTGCCCGTCGTCTCGAGGGCGCACGACGGAGCCGTCCTGACGGTGAATGAGGCATTGAGCGGTGACGCCCTCGCCCTGGTGGAGCGCACCGTCGTGGACGGTTTCCCGCTGCCCGCCCGACAGCCCTGGACCCGCGGTGAAGCCCTCCCGGAGCGGCTGCTCGCCGAACCCGGCTGCCGGGCCTGGCTCGGCCGCGTCGACGGCGCACCGGCCGGTGCCTGCCTCACCTACGACGACGGCACCTCCACCGGGGTGTACTGGGTCGCCACCCTGCCCGACCAGCGCGGAAGGGGCGTGGCCCGAGCTGTGCTGGAGGCCGCGCTGACCCGCGCCCACCCGGACCGCCCGGCCACCCTGGTCGCCACCTCGGTCGGCGAACCGCTGTACCGCAAGCTCGGGTTCGCCGGACAGGGCCGGACCAGCTGGTGGACCAGGACCTCGCCGCGAGGCTGACCTGCGGGCCCGCGCTACCCGGCGACCGCCGCGACGGCGGGTGCGGGTGCGGGGTCGGCGGGCGCGGGCGCGGGCGCGGGGTCGGCGTTGGCGGGCGCGGGGTCGAGCGCGGGCCCGGTCGGGATGCCCGGTGCGGCCGGAGAGGTCCTCGCGGCGCCGGGCACCGCGGCGAACACCGTACGGGCGGCCCTCGCCCCACCCGTACTACCCGTACCACCCGTCCCACCAGCACCTTCGGCTTCAGCTGCCCCACCGGCCGCGGTGCGGAGGGGGGTTGGTCGCCCCGGCGCGAACGGTCGGTCGCAGTTCGCGCCCGGCTCCGCCCCACCACCCGTCCGCAGGTCGCCGGCCGCCCCGGCGTCCGACCCCTGGCGTGTACCCGGGCGTTGGAGGCCGTCGGCGATCGCGGCAAACCCGCCTGATCGGTTTCGGACACCGGACCCGGCTCCGGAAGCCGGGGCGACGGCCGTCCCGGGGCTCACGGGAACGGGCGCACTCGGACCCTCCAGAGCGGTCACCGCCACACGTGCGCCGGTCCGTACGCCGAGTTGCGCCGTCGCACGGGCGGGCAGGGTGGCCGCCTGCTGTTGCCCAGGCCCGCCCGCGCGCGCCCCCGGCCGGGCGCCTGCGCGCGCGGAAGGTGCGTTGCGCGCGGACAGCACCAGGCCCACGGCCTCCGGGATCCCGGCCGCCTTCAGCGTCGGCCGGTAGCCGCTCTCCGCCCACGGCCGGCCGTGGTGCAGCCAGACGCTGCGCAGCCCGGCCAGTTCGGCGCCGGCGATGTCGGCAGGCGCGTGGTCCCCGACCATCCAGGTGTGCGCCGTCCAGTCCCCGGTCGGCCGGATGCCGCACCGCCGGGCGGCTATCTCGAAGATCAGCGGATCCGGTTTGACGCAGTCGGCCTCCTCCGAGATCACCCAGCCGTCGACCAGTGCCCCCAGCCCGGTCCGCCGGATCTTCTCCAACTGCGGCCGGGTGCCGCCGTTGGAGACGATGCCGAGGGTCCATCCGGCCGCCCGTGCGGTCCGCAGCGCCTCCACCGTCCGGGGCGGGCAGTGGATGTGCGAGTTGATGCCGCGTCGGAAGTGCGCGAGCAGGAACTCGGCCGAGGCGTCCAGGCCGTAGCGGCGCCGCACCGCCGACAGTACGGTGCTGCGCGGCACGTAGCCGCTCCCGTCGAGGGTGACGAACCAGTCGAGGTCCCCGGGCGGCAGGTGGTGTTCGGACAGGAAGTCCTGCGCCCAGGCCCGGAAGGCGGCGTCCCGGGGGAGCAGCGTGTTGTCGAGGTCGAACAGGAGCAGGGGCATGCCGAGCATGGTGCCAGCGGCCCGGCCCATGCACCTGGCAAATGCCAGAGCACGTCGCGAAGCCGTACGCAGTGGCTGAAAGGACCCCGACGCCGGATGGACGGGGTGGGCCCAGGCGGGCCGGTGAGCAGGCCGGGATCCGTGGGGCGTAACGGTTGGCGACATTCCGCAACGGATCGTCGCCAATCCATGACAGTCCGGTCACGGTGTCCGGCAGGCCTGTTGCGCCTCTGGGTCCGCTCAGTCAAGCTCCTTAGAACCTCCGTTCTGGAGGGGGCGCGATCGCCTGCGGGCAGGGCGCACCGCCACGGCGGGCGCATCCCTCTTTCGCGGGAACAACGTCGCTCCGGGGGCTTCGCCGCTGGGCTGGGCCCCATGCCCGTCGTACTCTGAAAGGAACAGGTCACATACGGTGCTGCGCGTCGCCGACCGACGTCACCCCGTGGGCGGGCCTGCTGCCCGGGCAGCGTTGTCCTCCTCTCCTGTCGGCCCCTCTCCCTTGAAGAGCCGTGAGCCATGGCTGGTTTTGAGCCTTCCCGACCGGTCGAACCGGACGCGCCCCGCAGTGCGGGCGCAGGGCTCCGGGGGGACGGCGCCCGCACCCACCTCGAGCCGTCCGACGGGCAGCTCGACGAGCGCCCGGAAGACCGCGCCGACGAGCGCCAGGACGAGGCTGACGACGACCGTGACGAGCGCGTCGAGCCAGGTGTCACCGAGCCCGATGACCGACGCATCGGCATACAGCGCGGCGAGCGGTTGGGCGAACTGCCGGGCGGGCAGCCCGAAGAGCATGCGGACGGCAGCAGCCCCGGTGCTGGCCCCGGCCCCGGCGCCGGCCCCGACGCCGACGACGGTGGCCGAGCCGACGGTTCGGCCCACCCCGACAGCAGGCCGGACGGCGGGCGGGCAGCCGCCGTCGGGACGGCGCAGCCCGCAGCCGCGAGCCCTGGGCGGGGCGAACCCCACGCCCTGGTGCGCGCCTTGCGCAGCCTTCGGCGCGGCAGCCTCGCCCGGCGTGACCGCCCCGGACCGCGCCAGCGCCGTGACGGGCATCCGGCCGGGCCTGCGGAGCCCTCGGTGACGGGCCGACCCGGCCCCGGTGCCGAACGTCCGGACACCGCCTCCGGTCCGCTCGGTGGGCACACCGAGCCGTCGGCGTTGGACGCACCCGGGCGCTCCCTCGACCCGGTGTTCCAGCACGGTGTCGTGGTGGGCTTCGACGGCTCCCTGTCGAGCGAGCGCGCCCTCGCCTACGCCGTCGGCATGGCCCGCCGGTCGCAGTGCGGCCTGGTGATCGTGCACGTCGCCAACCGCCTGCCCGCCACGGTCTGGGCGGGCTGTGAACCTCCCGTCTTCGTCGATCTCCCGGACCACCGCACGGAGGTCCTCGGCCTGGAACTCGCCTGCGCGGACTTCCTCGCGGGGGTGCCGTGGGTCCTGATCGAGCGGGGCGGCGACATCTGCCACGAGATCGAGGAGGTCGGCCGCGAGTACGCCGCCGACGCGATCGTCGTCGGCACGACGCACGGCCTGCTCGGCAAGATCTTCGGCTCGGTCTCCGGGCGGCTGGCGCGGCGGGCCAACCGCCCGGTGATCGTGATTCCTTGAGGACTTCCGGCTGCCGCGGAGCCTCCGCGGCGGCGGTTCCCGCCGCCGCGGTGTGCTCCTCAACAGCCCTTGTGGAGCGGTGGGTTGACCCGGTGGGCCCGGCTTCCGGGGTGACCACCGGAAGCCGGCCGTCAGGAGTCGACGGTCAGGCGCCGATCGTCACGAGGTGACGCCGAGCTGCCGGGCGATGAGCATGCGCTGGACTTCGGACGTGCCCTCCCCGATCTCGAGAATCTTGCAGTCGCGCCAGAAGCGGGCGACCGGGAATTCGTTCATGAAGCCGTACCCGCCGTGGATCTGGGTCGCCTCGCGGGCGTTGTCGACGGCGGCCTCGGACGAGTACAGCTTCGCGATCGCGGCCTCCTTCTTGAACGGTTCACCGTGCAGCAGCCGGGAAGCGGCGTCCCGCCAGGCCAGGCGGGAGGTGTGGGCGCGCAGCTCCATGTCGGCGAGCTTGAACTGGATGGCCTGGTTGGCACCGATCGGGCGGCCGAAGGCCCGGCGGGTGCCGGCGTACTTGACGGACTCGTCGACGCAGCCCTGGGCCAGGCCGGTGGCCAGGGCCGCGATCGCGATGCGGCCCTCGTCGAGGATCCGCAGGAACTGGGCGTAGCCTCGGCCACGCTCGCCCAGCAGGTTGGCCGCGGGGACGCGGCAGTCGGTGAAGGACAGTTCGCGGGTGTCGGATGCGTTCCACCCGACCTTCGAGTACTTCTTCGAGACCTGGAAGCCGGGGGTCCCGGTGGGCACGATGATGGACGAGATCTCCCGCACAGGCGAGCGGAATTCGCCTTCTTCACTCGAACGAGCGATCGGTTCGGTGAGCGCGGTGACGGTGACCAGACCGGTGATGTCGGTGCCGGAGTTGGTGATGAAGCACTTGGTGCCGTTGATGACCCACTCGTCGGTGGCCTCGTCGTAGCGGGCGGTGGTGCGGGTCGCCCCGGCGTCCGAGCCGCCCTCCGGCTCGGTGAGGCCGAAGGCGCCGAGGAGCTCGCCGGAGGTCAGCCGGGGCAGCCACTCGCGCTTCTGCTCCTCGGTGCCGAAGCGGTAGATCGGCATCGCGCCCAGCGAGACGGCGGCCTCCAGGGTGATCGCCACCGAGGAGTCCACGCGGGCGAGTTCCTCCAGGGCGAGGCCGAGGGCGAAGTAGTCGCCGCCCATGCCGCCGTACTCCTCCGGGAAGGGCAGGCCGAACAGGCCCATCCGCCCCATCTCGCGGACGATCTCGTAGGGGAACTCCTCCCGCTCGTAGAACTCGCCGATCTTCGGCGCCACCACGTCCTGGGCGAACTCCGCGACGGTGCGCCGCAGTTCCTCGTACTCGCTGCTGAGCCGGTGGTCGAGCATCTGATCCTCCTGGTGCCCGGCCGGGGTGGCCGTGGGCATGAGCGGGACGACCGGCGTCCGTCTGACGGTGTGACGGTCGCACGGTGTGGTTGACGGATGAACGGGGTGCGGTGGCGCCGGCCGGACCGTTCGGGCGGCCGGCGCCGGGAAGTCGGGCGGGGCCGGTCAGCCCCGGGCGGCGCCGAGCAGCGCCTGGACGGTGCGGGAGGGGCTCGGGCGGCCGAGCTGCCCGGCCATCCAGCCGCTGGTCGCGACCAGCGCGCGCAGGTCGACGCCGGTCCGGACGCCGAGCCCGTGCAGCATCCACACCAGGTCCTCGGTGGCCAGGTTCCCGGTGGCGCTCTTCGCGTACGGGCAGCCGCCCAGTCCGCCCGCCGAGGCGTCCACCGTGGTGACGCCCTCGCGCAGCGCCGCCAGGGTGTTGCTGAGTGCCTGGCCGTAGGTGTCGTGGAAGTGCACGGCGATCCGGCCGACGGGCACGCCGGCCTTCGCGAACCCGGCCAGCAGTGCACCGACCTGGCCGGGGGTGGCCACGCCGATGGTGTCGCCGAGGCTCAGCTCGGCGCAGCCCATCTCCAGCAGCTGGACGCCGTACCGGACCACCTGGTCGACCGGGACGGGCCCCTCCCAGGGGTCGCCGAAGCACATCGAGAGGTAGCCGCGGACGGTGACCCCGGCCTCGGCGGCCCGGGTCACGACCGGGCGGAACATCGCCATGGCCTCGTCCGCCGAACGGTTGAGGTTGCGCCGGGCGAAGGTCTCGGTGGCGCTGGCGAAGACCGCGATGTCGGTGGCGTGGTGGGCGAGCGCGCGGTCGAGGCCGCGCTCGTTGGGGACCAGCACCGGCAGCCGCAGGCCGGGATGGCGCTCCGGCAGGCCGGCGAGCCGGGGGACCAGCTCCTCGGCGTCGGCGAGCTGGGGTACCCATTTCGGGTGAACGAAGCTGGTCGCCTCGACGGTCCGCAGCCCGGCGGCGGCGAGCCGGCCGATGAACTCGGCCTTGACCTCGACGGGCACCAGGGAGCTCTCGTTCTGCAGCCCGTCGCGCGGCCCGACCTCGTGGATCCGGACCTCCTCGGGCAGGCCGGGGGCGCGGACCGGGTCGGGCAGGCCCAGGTCGAGTGCGTCGGGCTCGCGGGCGGCGCCACCCGGGGCGGCGGTCCCCGGGGCGGGGGTCTCCGGGGACGTCATGACCGCACCTCCGCGGGCTCGGCGGCCGCCTCGGCCGGGGTGACCACGACCAGCAGGTCCTCCATCGCGACGGTGGCGCCGGCGGTGGCCCGCAGCTCGGCCACCACGCCGTCGTGCGGCGCGGCGATCACGTGTTCCATCTTCATGGCCTCCAGCACGAGCAGGGGTTGGCCCTTGCGGACCGTCTCGCCCGCCGTGGTCTTGACGACCGTGACGGTGCCGGGCATCGGGGCGGTCAGCGCGCCGTGGTGCGCCGAGGCGCCGCCGACGCTCTCGCCGACCGGGTCGTAGGCGTGCATCGGCCAGGCGTCGCCCTCGACGCCGAGCCAGGTCACCGGGCCGGCCGGGAGGCCGGGGGAGGCGTCGGTGGCCAGCGCGAAGGCGGTCTGCAGGCCGTCGACGGTCAGGTGCAGCCGGTCGGCCGCCAGGGTCGCGCGGGCGCGGTGGACGGGCCCGGCGTCCAGCTGGAGCTCGACCTCGCGGGCGGTCCCGGGCGAATTGTCAGTGGCGTCGGTTACGTTGCCCGCAGTGATCGAACGGATGCGCACCGACACCGGGTCCTGGCCGGGGGTCCGGAGTCGGTGGGTGGTCCAGGCGGGGGTGCCACCGAGGCGCCAGCCGGAGGGAAGGGAGAACGGGTCGGTCCAGCCGCCGGGGTCGGCGGCCGGGGTGAGGTCCAGGTGCCGTGCCAGCGCGGCCGCGTAGTAGAGGAGGTGGGCAGGTGATGGCGGTTCGGATGCCGGGGCGCGGGCGGGATCGGTCGCGCTCGGTGCCGCCGCGTGCGAGGTTGCCGCGTTCGACGGGGAGTGCGGTGCGACGAGCAGGGCCGGCTGCTGCTGGGCCGTCTGTTCCACCAGGCCGGTGTCCAGTCGGCCGGCGACGACCTCGGGGTGGGCGAGCAGTCGGCGCAGGAAGCCGGTGTTGGTGGTGACACCCAGGATGCGGGTGTCGGCCAGCGCGGCGCGGAGCCGACGCAGCGCGGTCGGGCGGTCGGGCCCGTACGCGATGACCTTGGCGAGCATGGGGTCGTAGGCGCTGGTGACAACGGTTCCGGGGGCGACTCCGGAGTCGACTCGGATGCCCTCGCCCCGGGGCTCGTCCAGGGTGAGGATGCGACCGCCGGTGGGCAGGAAGTCCCGTTCCGGGTCCTCGGCGCAGATGCGGGCCTCGATGGCGTGGCCCAGGAAGGAGACGTCGGACTGGCCGAAGGAGAGCGGCTCGCCCGCGGCGACGCGCAGTTGCCACTCGACCAGGTCCAGTCGGGCCGATTCCGGGCCGACGGCGACGGCGAGTTCGGTGACGGGGTGCTCGACCTGGAGGCGGGTGTTCATCTCCATGAAGAAGAAGTCCCGCACCCCCTCGGCGGCGGAGGCGGGGGCGTCCGGGTCGATGCCGGGGACGATGAACTCCACGGTGCCGGCCCCGGTGTAGCCGCAGGACTCGGCGGCGCGGACGGCCGCAGCGCCCATCGCGGCGCGGGTCTCGGCATTGAGCAGGACGGAGGGAGCCTCTTCGATCAGTTTCTGGTGGCGGCGCTGGAGGCTGCACTCGCGCTCGCCGAGGTGGACGGTGGTGCCGTGGGCGTCGGCGAGCACCTGCACCTCGATGTGGCGCGGCCGGTCGATCCACCGCTCCAGCAGCAGGGTGTCGTCGCCGAAGGCGGTCCGGGCGACGCGACGGGCGGCGGCGATCTCGGTGGGCAGCTCGGCCGGATCCCGCACCAGGCGCATGCCCTTTCCGCCACCACCGGCGGAGGGCTTGAGCAGGACGGGGTAGCCGATCTCGTCGGCGGCGGCGACGAGGTCCTCGTCGGTGGGCGCGGTGGCCTGGCTGCCGGGGACCACCGGGACGCCGGCGGTCCGGACGGCCTCCTTGGCGTTGATCTTGTCACCCATCAGCTCGACCGCACCGGGAGGTGGTCCGATGAAGACGAGGCCCGCGTCGGCGCACGCGCGGGCGAAGCCGGGGTTCTCGGCGAGGAAGCCGTAGCCGGGGTGGACGGCCTGGGCGCCGGTGCGGTGGGCGGCGGCGAGGATCTGATCGGTGCGCAGGTAGGTCTCGGCGGCCGAGCTGTCGCTGCGGTCGGCCGGGCCGAGCCGGACGGCGACGTCGGCCTCGCGGACGTGCGGTGCGTCGGCGTCCGCGTCGCTGAACACGGCGACCGAGCGGACACCGAGCCGCCGCAGGGTGCGGATCACCCGCAGGGCGATCTCACCGCGGTTGGCGACCAGAACTGTGTCGAACATGGGAGGCGTTCCTCCGGGTCGAGGGGAGCCGTAAGAGAGGAGGTGGCGGTGGGCGGTTGCGACGCCGACCCGGTCGTCGGACCGGCGCCGCAGGAGTCACACCCGGAAGAGCGGGGTCACCGGAGCGGTGGCGGCGGAGTGTGCACCGGAGTGCTCGCACCGGAGTGCTCGCACCGGGGCGGCCACCCCGGAGCGGTCACATACGGAAGACACCGAACGGAGCGGGCGGCGCCAGCGGGGCGTTGGCACAGGCGGTGAGGGCGAGGCCGACGACGGTGCGGGTGTCCATCGGGTCGATCACGCCGTCGTCCCAGAGCCGGGCGGTGGCGTAGTAGGCGCTGCCCTGGCGCTCGTACTGCTCGCGGACCGGGCGCTTGAACTCCTCCTCCGCCTCGCCCGGCCACTCCTCGCCGCGCGCCTCCAACTGGTCGCGGCGGACGGTGGCCAGCACGGAGGCCGCCTGCTCGCCGCCCATCACGGAGATCTTGGCGCCCGGCCACATCCACAGGAAGCGGGGTGAGTAGGCCCGGCCGCACATCGAGTAGTTGCCGGCTCCGTACGAGCCGCCGATCACCACGGTCAGCTTCGGGACCCGGGTGCAGGCCACGGCGTTGACCATCTTGGCGCCGTGCTTGGCGATGCCGCCCGCCTCGTACTGCCGACCGACCATGAAACCGGTGATGTTCTGCAGGAAGAGGAGGGGGACGCCGCGCTGGTCGCACAACTCGATGAAGTGGGCGCCCTTGACAGCCGACTCGGAGAACAGCACGCCGTTGTTGGCGACGATGCCGACCGGGTGGCCGTGAATCCGGGCGAAGCCGGTGACCAGAGTCGCGCCGTACTCGGCCTTGAACTCGGCGAAGCGGCTGCCGTCGACCAGTCGGGCGATCACCTCGCGCACGTCGTAGGGCGTGCGCGGGTCGACCGGGACGGCCCCGTACAGGCCGGCCGGGTCGACGGCCGGCGGCTCGGCCGCGGTGAGCGGCCACGGCCTGGGCGTGCGCGGGCCGAGCTCGGACACGATGGTGCGGACGATGGAGAGGGCGTGGGCGTCGTCCTCGGCCAGGTGGTCGGTCACGCCCGAGGTGCGGGAGTGCAGTTCGCCGCCGCCCAGCTCCTCGGCGGTGACCACCTCGCCGGTCGCGGCCTTCACCAGCGGCGGTCCGCCCAGGAAGATCGTGCCCTGGTTGCGGACGATCACCGCCTGGTCGCTCATTGCCGGGACGTACGCGCCACCGGCCGTGCAGGAGCCGAGCACGGCGGCGATCTGCGGGATGCCCGCGGCCGAGAGCCGGGCCTGGTTGTAGAAGATCCGGCCGAAGTGGTCGCGGTCCGGGAAGACCTCGTCCTGCATCGGGAGGAAGGCACCACCGGAGTCCACCAGGTAGATGCAGGGGAGGCGGTTCTCCAGCGCGACCTCCTGGGCGCGCAGGTGCTTCTTCACCGTCATCGGGTAGTAGGTGCCGCCCTTGACGGTGGCGTCGTTGGCGACCACCACCACCTCGCGTCCGGCGACCCGGCCGATGCCGGCGATCACCCCGGCCGCGGGCGCCGCCCCGTCGTACATCCCGTCGGCGGCCAGCGGGGCCAGCTCCAGGAAGGGCGAGGCCGGGTCGAGCAGGGTGTCCACCCGGTCGCGGGGGAGGAGCTTGCCGCGCGAGGTGTGCCGGGCGCGCGCCTTGGCGCCCCCGCCGAGGGCGGCGGCGTCGAGCTTGGCGCGCAGCTCGGCGACCAGGGCCCGGTGTGCCTCGGTGTTGGCCTGGAAGGCCACGGAACCCGGGTCGGCGGAGGTGCCGAGCCGGGGTGCCGGAGCGGCGGCTCCCGGCGCTGTGGCACTCGGTGCCGACGCGGTGCCGGTCGCTGCGCTGAACCGGACGCCGGAGGAGGCACCGGTGGTTGAGATGACCATTCCCAAGAGCTCCCTTGCCCTCGGCAGCAGGCGGGCGGGCCGAGTACGGTGCGCCCCTGATCCTCACGTTAATTAACGTTAACTTACGCGCCCAGGTTAACGGCCGATAACCCGACTGTCTACGATGGGCGGCATGCCGAACGTCCCCACCGCCTCCGCGCTCCCACGCCGCGACCAGATCCGCCGGGAGGCCGCGCGACTGTTCGCCGCCCGGGGCTTCCTCGGCGTGGGTGTGGACGAGATCGGCAAGGCCGTCGGCATCAGCGGCCCCGGTCTCTACCGCCACTTCGCCGGCAAGGACGCGATGCTGGCCGACCTGCTGATCGGCATCAGCGAGCGCCTGCTGGAGGAGGGGCGTCGCCGGGCGGGCGGCGGCGACGGCCCGGCCGCCACCCTGGACGCCCTGATCAGCGGCCACGTCGACTTCGCTCTGAACGACCGCGACCTGATCACCCTGCACGACCGCGAGCTGCTGAACCTCAAGGAGGAGGACCGCCGCACCGTCCGGCGGCTCCAGCGCGGCTACGTCGAGCTGTGGGTGGACGTGGTCCGGCAGGCCCACCCGTCGCTCGCCGATCCCGGCGCGGAGCCCGTCGCGCGGGCCGCCGTGCACGCGGTCTTCGGGTTGATCAACTCGACGCCGCACAGCGTCGGCCCGAATCCGGCCCAGGGCGAGCGCGCCGGCCTGCAGCGCGGCGACATGGCCGCGCTGCTGCACACCCTCGCCCACGGCGCCTTCGCCGCGGCCGCCGACTCCGTGGCTGCAGCCGACTCCACACGTGCCGATTCCGTGGTTGCGGCCGACTCCACGGGTGCGGACCGGGGGGCCGGGCCCGCGTAGGCCCGTCCGCTCCCGGCTGTTCTTCTTGGCCCGCCGTCCACCTCCGACCGTTCCGCTGCAGATGCCGGGGCGCCGACCCGGTACCGTCCCCGGCCCTAGGTCCAAAGGACGGTGCCTGCCTGCCCCCGGGGCGCTGGGCGCACGCCGGGTTCTCGGGTGACCCTGGGGGAAGGGCCGGAGCGTCGGGCCGCAGCTGTGTTCGGTCGGGAATCACCGCAGGCCGCGAGCTGTTGCCCAGTCGCCGGACCGGACGATCCGGGCCGTACCGGAGTCACTTCCGAACGCCTCGCGCGGCCGGAAATGCCGTGGCGGCCACCCGACGAAATGGTTAGCATCCCTAAATATGCCCGAGACTCACGGATCCATGGTGGAGCAATCACCGAGCGGCCAACCGGCCCCCGGCCCCGACCCGGTGGCCCCCGGCAACGGCCCGAGGGCCACCGAAGCACGCCCTGCGCCGGAGGTGGCCGCCGCCCCGAGCCCGGACCCGGCCGAGGGCGCGACCGCCCGGGCCGACGGCTGGCTGCGCCGCCTGATCGGCTACAGCTGGCGGTCCCGCCGCAGCCTGCTGCTCGCCTTCGGCGCCTCGCTGGTCGGCATGGCCGTCACCGCGATGGTGCCGCTGGTCACCAAGCTGATCATCGATGACGTCATCGTCGCCCACACCCGCTCGCTGACCCCGTGGGCGGTGGTGCTGCTGCTCGCCGCCGTCGTGGTCTTCGGCTGCACCCAGGTCCGTCGCTACTACGGCGGCCAGCTGGCCCTCGATGTCCAGCACGACATGCGCAGCGACCTGTTCCGCTCGCTCGGCCGGCTCGACGGCCACCGTCAGGACCGCCTGGACACCGGCCAGGTGGTGGGGCGCGCGACCTCCGACCTCCAGCTGATCAACGGCCTGCTCTCGATGCTGCCGATGATGACCGGCTACCTGCTGATGTTCGTGATGTCGCTGGGCGTGATGGTCTGGCTGTCCCCGCCGCTGACCCTGATAGCCGTGGTCATGGCCCCCGCGCTGTGGTGGGTCAGCGGGCGCAGTCGCAAGCGCCTGTTCCCGGCCACCTGGGCCGCCCAGCAGGAGGCGGCCGCCGTCGCGGGCGTGGTGGACGGCGCGATCGGCGGGGTCCGGGTGGTCAAGGGCTTCGGCCAGGAGGCGCAGGAGCAGGACAAGCTGGAGCTGGTCTCCCGCAACCTGTTCGCCGCCCGGCTCCGGTCGATCCGCCTCAACGCCCGCTACAACCCGGCGATGCAGGCGATCCCGGCCCTGGCCCAGGTCGCGGTGCTGGCCTTCGGCGGCTGGCTGGCCGTCGACGGTCGGGTCACGCTCGGGACCTTCGTCGCCTTCTCCACCTACGTCGCCCAGATGACCGGCCCGGTGCGGATGCTGACCATGGTCATCACGGTCGGCCAACAGGCCCGGGCCGGCGTCGAGCGGGTCCTGCAACTGATCGACGAGCGCCCGCTGGTCCAGGAGCGCCCGGACGCGCTCACCCTGGACCTGACGCGGGACGGCACCACCTCACCGACCAGCTCCGCCGACACCCCCGCCGACTCCGCGGCTGATCGCCCGAAGGGCACCCGGGACGATGCCCCGGCCGGGACCGTCGGCCCCCGCACCCCCGACGTCGCCCTGGAGTTCGACCGGGTCGAGTTCCGCTACGACCCCGAGCACCCGGCCCCGGTGCTGCACGGGCTCACCCTCGCGCTGGCCCCCGGCGAGACCCTCGCCCTGGTGGGCGCCTCCGGCTCCGGCAAGTCGACGGTGGCCCAGCTGGTGCCCCGCTTCTACGACCCGGCGGGCGGCGCCGTCCGCCTGTACGGCCACGACCTGCGCGACCTCACCCTGGACTCGGTCCGTGCCGCCGTCGGCATCGTGCCCGAGGAGAGCTTCCTCTTCTCCGAGTCGGTCCGCACCAACATCGCCTATGGCCGTCCGGACGCCACCGACGAGCAGATCGTCGCCGCCGCGCGCGTCGCCCAGGCCGACGAGTTCGTCCGCGCGCTGCCGGACGGCTACGAGACCAAGGTCGGGGAGCAGGGCCTGACCCTCTCCGGGGGCCAGCGCCAGCGCATCGCCCTGGCCCGGGCGATCCTCACCGACCCCCGGATCCTGCTGCTGGACGACGCCACCTCGGCGGTCGACCCGCAGGTCGAGGCGGAGATCCACGACGCGCTGCGCTCGGTGATGACCGGCCGCACCACCCTGCTGATCGCCCACCGACGCTCGACCCTCCAACTCGCCGACCGGATCGCGGTCCTGGACCACGGCCGACTGCTGGACCTCGGCACGCACGAGGAACTCGAAGCCCGATGTCCCCAGTACCGGGCCCTGATCACCGACCCGGAAGCCGGCCGCACACCCGAGCCGCAGCCCGGGCCCGCCACCGACACCCCCGCTGACTCCGCCCCCGCCGCCGACGCCGCCCCCAGCTCCGCCGCCGCCGACGCCCCCGGCTCCGAGCCCGCGCCGGCCGAGCAGAAGGACCGGCCAACCGCGCAGACCCCCGCACTCCCCACCCCGGCACTCCCCACCCCCGCCCTTGCCAAGGCGGCCCGCACCGCCGACCCCGAGCTGCTGGCCAAGGTCGCCGCGCTCCCGCCGGCCACCGACACCCCCGCCGTCCCCCGCGCCGAGGCCGAGGCCGGGGACCCGGACTTCAGCCTCGGCCGCCTGCTGCGCCCCTTCCGCGTCCCGCTGCTCATCGCCTTCCTGCTGGTCACCCTGGACGCGGCCGCCGGGCTGGTGCTGCCGGTGCTGATCCGGCACGGGATCGACGAGGGCGTCCGCAAGGGCCTGATGGCCGGCGTCGCGGTCGCCTCGATCACCGCCCTCGTCGTGGTGCTGCTGGACTGGCTGGTGCAGAGCGCCGAGAACCGGGTCAGCGGCCGGACCGGTGAGCGGGTGCTCTACACCCTCCGACTCAAGATCTTCGCCCACCTCAACCGGCTCGGCCTGGACTACTACGAGCGCGAGTTGACCGGCCGGATCATGACCCGGATGACCACCGACCTGGACTCGCTGACGTCCTTCCTGCAGACCGGAATGGTCACCGCGGTGGTCAGCCTGCTGACCTTCGCCGGGATCTTCGTGGCCCTGCTGATCATCGACGCCGGTCTGGCCCTGGTGGTCTTCGCCGTGCTGCCGCTGCTGGTGATCGCCACCCTGGTGTTCCGGAAGAAGTCCAAGGACCAGTACGAGCGTTCCCGCGACCTGATCAGCACCGTCAACGCCGACCTCCAGGAGAACGTGGCCGGCATGCGGATCGTCCAGGCCTTCCGCCGTCTGGACACCAACACCGACCGCTTCGTGGCCCGCGGCATCGCCTACCGGGAGGCGAGGGTCCGGGCGCAGTTCTACATCTCGCTGTACTTCCCGTTCGTCCAGTTCCTCTCCAGCGTGGCCGCCGCGCTGGTGCTGATCGTGGGCGCCGCCCGGGTGGACGCGGGGACGCTGACGGTCGGTGCGCTGGTCGCATATCTGCTCTACATCGACCTGTTCTTCGCCCCGGTCAACCAGCTGTCGCAGGTGTTCGACGGCTACCAGCAGGCCTCGGTGGGCCTCGGCCGGATCCGTGAGCTGCTGCGCACCCCGACCACCACGGCCCCGGCGGCCGATCCGGTCCCGGTGCCGAAGGGGCTGCGCGGCGAGATCAGCTTCGAGGGCGTCGGCTTCGCCTACAACGGTGGGGCGGACGGCGCACCGGAGGTGCTCAGCGCCGTCGACCTGCACATACCCGCAGGTCAGACGGTGGCGCTGGTCGGCGAGACCGGTGCGGGCAAGTCGACGCTGGTGAAGCTGGTCGCGCGGTTCTACGACGCGACCGAGGGCACCGTCCGGGTCGACGGAGTGGACCTCACCCGCTACGACCTGGCCCAGTACCGCCACCGGCTGGGCGTGGTGCCGCAGGAGGCGTACCTGTTCGCGGGCACGGTCCGCGAGGCGATCGCCTACGGCCGCCCGGACGCCTCGGCGGCCGAGGTGGAGGCGGCGGCCCGGGCGGTCGGCGCGCACGACATGATCGTCGGACTGTCGGGCGGCTACGACCACGAGGTCGCCGGCCGCGGCCGCAACCTCTCGGCCGGTCAGCGCCAGCTGATCGCCCTGGCCCGGGCCGAACTGGTCGACCCGGACATCCTGTTGCTGGACGAGGCCACCGCGGCGCTCGACCTGGCCAGCGAGGCAGCCGTCAACCAGGCCGCGGACCGGCTCAGCGGGGGCCGCACCACCCTGGTCATCGCCCACCGGCTGACCACCGCCGAACGCGCGGACCGGGTCGTCGTGCTGGACCACGGCCGGGTGGTCGAGGACGGCACCCACACCGAACTGCTCGCCCTGGACGGGACGTACGCCCGGCTCTGGCAGGCGTTCATCGCGGACGGCCACCCGGCCCCGGCCGAGTCGGTCGCCGCCGGGTAACCACGGCCCGGCGGTCCAGCAGCCATGCGGTCCGGCGGTCGGGCGACGCGCTCAGGCAGCGATCAGTGAGGCCAGCAGACCCGAGGCGTCGATGCCGCGCGGCAGGTCGCTCACCTGGCCGTCCCCGACCTCCACCACCCGCCAGCCGGAGCCGTCCGCCCGGCTGGCGAGGTCGGTGGTGACGAAGCGGCAGCCGAGTCTTCGCACCAGCGCGGGGACGTGGGTGAGGTCGGGCTCGACCCGCTGGTGCGGGGCGTCCGGGTGCGGGCCCACCAGGATCGGCCGACCGTCGAGCCACCACACCCGGACCTCCACCGCCCGCCCGTCGCTGCCAGCGCCGTTCGCCCGCCCGTCGCCGCCCGGGCCTTCGGCTGTGCCGCCGACGCTCCGGCCCGTTCCGTCGGCGCGCTCGAACTCCTCGTACCGCCGCAGCACCACCCCGCCGGCCAGGGACTCGCCCTGCAGCTCGACGAACCGCCCGACCACCCGCCCAACGGCCGTCAGGTCCGCCAACTCCGGTACGTAGCAGGCCTCGTGCCACTCGTGCTTGCGGGACTTCACGTAGTCCTTCACGATCGCCGGCCCGGTGCCGCCGAGCCGGGCCACGGCGTCCGCCAGTTCCGCCGGGGTGGGGGCCGCCGTCCCGTCGGACGGGATCCAGACACTGGGCGGGGTCGCACCCTCGAACACCCCGTACCAGCCGGGCAGTTCGTGCGCCGCGGCGTAGCCGGGCGCGCTGGTCAGCAGGTTGCCGCCGCGGGCGGTGAGGGCGGCGGCAAACCCGGCGTACCGCGCGGAGGGGAGCATCCAGCCCCGGTACCAGAGCGGTCCGCAGTCCGGGGACACCCGCCGTACCGCTTCCTCGGCGTGTCCGGCGAGCAGTGCGTCGTGGTCGACGAGGTGGTGCTCGCCGCCCAACTCCCGCAGCAGCCGGGCCTCCCAGGCGAAGTGCGGATCAGGCCGGCGCGGGTTGAGCGGATCGGCGGGGAAGAGGATCGAGGGTACGGGCATGGCGGTCAGGGTACGGCCAGCGGGCCGTTCCCGGCTGCGGTCCGGCGGCGGTCGGTTGCCCCGGTTCTTCCCAAGTGGTTTGCGGGGACGGCGAATCCGGTCGACGCCCGGTGCGGGCGCTGTCAGAGTGTCCCGATGCGAAGACTGCTGCGACCGCACAGACGCGTTCCGCGCCGGGCCGCCCGTACGGTGGTGCTGGACGGCGACGGCTCGGTGTTCCTGCTCCGTTCGGACAACGACGAGGTCGGCGTCCACTGGACCATGCCCGGCGGCGGGCTGGAACGGGGTGAGACCCCGCGGGTCGGCGCCCGGCGCGAACTGTGGGAGGAGACAGGCTGGACCGATCTCGAACCGGGCCCGCTGCTCTGCACCTGGGAGCACGACTTCACCTGGCACGGGACCCCGGTCCGTCAGCACGAGCACATCTACCTCACCCGCGGACCGCACCGCGGCCCGGTCGGCGATGTCAGCGCGGTGCACGCCGTGGACCGGATCCTCGACTGGCGGTGGTGGACCCCGGCCGAGCTCGCCGACGAGAACGCGGACGCGCTCTGGCCGCCCCGGCTACCGGAGTTGCTGGAGCCCGTCCGCGCGGGCTGGGCGGTCGACGGGCGCCCTCCGGTGCCCGTCGACCTCGGTTACATCCCGAACGCCTGACCGCGCCCGCCGGGCCGGGCGGCCCGACCGCCCGGCCCGACCGGGCCGAGCTCCCAGCCGTGCAGGTCGAGCTCCCGGTCGTGCAGCGCCCACGGGTTCATCCGCACCGTCAGCCGGGCGCCGACCAGTTGCCCGGCGGTGAGCCCGGTCTCGGTGATCAGCTGCTCGGTCGACACCGAGACGGCGATGGCGGGACGCCAGGAGGGCAGCACGACCAGGGTGGTCCCGCGCCCGACCCGGATCGGCTCCGCCGCCACCCGGACCGGCGTCCGCTCCTCCGGGCGTCCGACGGCGTCCGACCGGACCGGGCTGCCGCCGATCAGAATGCCGAGCGGTGGTTCGGCCCGGAACTCCTCGGTGCCGGTCCCGGCAGCGGTCCAGCCTTCGATCCCCACTCCGGTCCCGATCCGGACCCCGGCACCGGCCCGGTCCACGGTGTGTGCGCCGGGCGCCGAGGGCACCGACGCCACCGGGGGCGCCGAGGCCGGGTGATCGGTCACCGTCCCCGGTACACCGGACGGTGCACCTGCCGGTGTAGCTGCCCACCCCGCACCGGCCGGGTCGGTCGCGGCCGTCTCCCGTGCGGCCGCCTCCTGCCCGGTCGGGTCGGCAAGCGGGTGCATCCGCCGCAGTCGGCGGGACGGCGACGGCCGTCGCGAGCCGAGGATCCGGAGCTCCTCGCGCCCCGAACGCGGTACCGCTGCAGGCCGGTTGCCCTCGGCGGGCGCCGCGGTCCGCTGGAACCGGACGAACCCCGGCCCGGCCCGGTCAGGGGCGGAGCCCGCACCGGCACCGGTACCGGCGTCGGTGCCAGCGCCGGTGTCGGCCTCGGACGCCGCCTCGGACGCCTCCTCGGCCTCGCCGAGCAGCGCCCGTACCTCCGCCACCGGCCGACGGCACGCGGCCGCCAGCTCGGCGAGCGAGCGCCCCTCGGCGCGCGCGGCCCGCAGCCGGGCGGCGAACGCCTCCCGGAGCCGCACTTCGACGTCCTCCGGCATGCGCGGCTGCGGCACCGTGTCGTGCCGGACTGGGGTGCCTGGGGCGCCGGTCGCGCCACCGTCAGCCGCCGTCGCGATCGAGCAGAGCGGAGCCCCCGCGCCGGGCGGCCGGGGCACAACGGCCGGGGGCGAGGAGCCGGCACCGTCCGCAGAGGGCCCGGGCGGTCCGGACGGGCCGGGCAGTCCGGGCGGGGCGGGGTCGGTGGAACCGGGGTGGAGCGAGGTCATCGGCGGGCCCTTCGGGGGACGGTCCCGACGATCCTCCCGCACCGCGCCACCAGCTCCAAGCGCCATTTCCGCGCGTGTGCCCGGAGGCACGCCGTGATCGCCGGGCGACCAGCGGTGGCCCCTACCGGGCGTATCGGCTCAACTCCCGGACGCGACGAAGCCCTTGAGGTCGGAGAGCACCGCGTTGGCCGCCGTCACGCCGAGCCCGAGGAACCAGGTCTCGTCCGAAACAGGCCGCGCCTGACCGGACTTGACCGCCCCGAGCGTCTTCCAGAGCGCCCCGCCCAGCACCGCGTCCTGGTTGGTCGAACTGGGGCTGCCGTACACGCCGTAGAAGATCCAGTCGGCGTCGGCCTTGTCGATCTGTTCCGGGCTGACCTCCACCGCGAGTTCCTTGACCTGCTCGATCGCGGGCTGCGGCAGCGGCACGTCGGTGAGGATGGTGCCGATGAACGAGAGTTCGGCGTAGAGCCTGGTCCGGCCTGGCATGAAGCGCAGCGGCGTGATGGTGGGCCGCTTGCCGCCGAGCCCGGCGCCGATCGCGGTGGCGGCGGACTGGTAGGCGTCGAGCTGCGCCTGGGCCTGGGCCTGCAGGCCGAAGGGGCTGGCGTTGAGCAGGAAGTTCTGCTTCCACGGGTAGCCGGGACGCAGTGAGAAGACGGTCGGCGCGATCTTCGACAGCTGGGCGTACTGGTCCTGGGCGCGCAGCTGGCTGCCGAGGATCAGGTCGGGCTTGAGCGCCGCGATCGCCTCCAGGTTGAGGCTGTTGATGGTGCCGACGGCGGCCGGGTTGCCCGCCTTGTCCTTCAGGTAGGAGGGCAGCGACTTGGAAGCGTCGGTGTGGACGACGCCGACCGGCTGGATGCCGAGCGAGACGACGTTGTCGAGCTCGCCGGTGTCCAGCACCACGACCCGGGTGGGCTTGGCGGGGATGACGGTCTCGCCCATGGCGTGCCTGACGGTGCGCGGGTAGACGCCGGGGGCGGCGTCGGTCCCGAAGCCCTTCATCTTCTCGATGACGGTGGCGTAGTCGTCGCCGCCCTGCTTGACCGACTTCTGGTCCGGCGAGCCGCCGCTGCCCGGCTTCGCGCCGCCGCCGTTGCCGCCGGACCCGCCCGAGCCGCCGGACCCGCCGGAGCCGCCCGAGCTGCCGCAGGCGGCGAGGAGCCCGCCGAGGCCGAGCACGGCGGCGCCGGTCGCTCCGGCGGTGAGGAAGCGGCGTCGGCTGGGGGTGCGGGGGGCGGGGGTGAGGACGAGGGCCAGGTTCGAATCGTCGGAGTCGGGGGCCACGCGACGCTCCTTCACGGTCGGGACCGGACGGTCGAGGTTAGGTGAGGCAAACCTATCTCGCCGCCGCGCACACCCTCCGCACGGGGGTGGTCACCGAGGGGCCAAAGGTCATCGTAAGTGCATAAAATCACCAAGAGTTGGTCTATTCAACCTTCTTCGCGCGCCTTAGAGTGCGCTGGTGTTTGATCAGCAGCTCTCAGAGCACACAAGCAGCGGCCGGGCAACGGCGCCCGGTGCTCCGCAGGGTGCCCCGGTCAGTGGCACCAGTGGTGGCGTTCCCGAACCGGGGACGGCTGGGGGAGCGGGGGACAAGGGTCTACGGGGCAACTCGGTGGGCCTGCTGGGCAGCGTGGTGCTGGGCGTCTCGACGGTCGCCCCGGTGTACTGCCTGACCGCGACGCTCGGACCGACGGTCACCGCGGTCGGGGTCCAGATGCCGGCCGTGTTCCTGGCCGGCTTCCTGCCGATGCTGCTCGTCGCGTTCGCGTACAAGGAGCTGAACAAGGACTTCCCGGACTGCGGTACGTCCTTCACCTGGACGGTCAGGGCCTTCGGCCCCCGGGTCGGCTGGATGGCCGGCTGGGGACTGACTGTCGCCACCATCATCGTGCTCTCCAACCTGGCCGGGGTGGCGACGGAGTTCCTCTACCTGATGCTCGGTGAGATGACCGGCAGCAGCTGGATCGCCGGGCTCGACCAGCACAAGGCCGTCCACCTGCTCACCGTGGTGCTGCTCATCGCCGGTGCCACCGCGATGAGCTACCGGGGGATGACGGCCACCAAGTGGTTCCAGTACGGCCTGGTCGGCCTCCAGCTGGCCGTGCTGCTGCTCTTCTCGGCCATCGCCATCGGCAAGGCCGCCGCCGGGGACCTGCCCGACTCGATCGGCTTCTCGTTCTCCTGGCTCGACCCGCTCCAGGTCGGCTCGTTCAGCGCGTTCACCGCCGGTCTGTCGCTGTCCATCTTCATGTACTGGGGCTGGGACACCTGCCTCACCATGAACGAGGAGACCCTCGGCAGCGCCAGGACCCCGGGCCGGGCCGCGATGGTCTCCATGGTCACCCTGGTCGGCTCGTACCTGCTGGTCGCGGTCTCCGCCCAGATGTTCGCGGGCGTCGGCGGCACCGGCAACGGCCTCGGCAACCCGGCGACGGCCGACAACGTCTTCGCCGCGCTCGCCCGCCCGGTGCTCGGCTCGCCGTGGAGCATCCTGCTGTTCCTGGCCGTCGTCGCCAGCGCCGCCGCGAGCCTGCAGACCACCTTCATCCCGGTGGCCCGCACCCTGCTCGCGATGAGCGCCTACCGCGCCGTGCCGCCGCGCTTCGGCACCGTCCACCCGCGGTTCCGCACGCCCGGCTACGCCACCGTCGCGGCCGGCCTGGCCACCGCCGTCTTCTACGTCGGCATGAGCCTGATCAGCGAGAACGTCGTCCAGGACACCATCCTGGCGCTCGGTCTGATGATCTGCTTCTACTACGCGCTGACCGCTTTCTCCTGCGTCCGGTACTTCCGCCACTCGCTCCGCGCCAGCCTGCGCGACCTGCTGCTCAAGGGCGTCGCCCCGCTGCTCGGCGGCCTGCTGCTGAGCGCCGTCTTCCTCCAGACCCTGACCGACGCCTGGTCCCCCGACTACGGCAGCGGTGCGGTGTTCGGCATCGGCTCGGTGTTCGTGATCGGCGTCGGCATCCTGCTGCTCGGCGCCGCGCTGATGACCTGGTACGGCCGGGTCCGCCCGGAGTTCTTCCGCGGCGAGACGCTGCGCGAGGACACCCGGGCCCTGGTCGTGGAGGACTGACACCGGGGACCGGAGTTATCGTTGCAGCCGTGAAGAGCTTCGTGGGCCTGTGCTGGTGGGGGGGGGGGGGGGGGGACCCCCCCCCCCCCCCCCCAAGGAACGCACGGGGGGAAAGCACCCGGTCGTTTTTCCCCCCGAAGAGGACACCCCCCCCCGCAAACACCCA
>NZ_JBVHYH010000099.1:0-30317 GCF_055569135.1 Kitasatospora sp. NPDC029367 | reverse complement strand
GCTCGCCGTTGGCGGTCTGAAAATCACCCGTCACGCCCCTCTCCGCACCCACCCCCTCCACCGCCCCCTCCCGCAGCGCGTCCCTCTCGCCTTGGTCGGGTGAGGGGGAGGGGGTGGTGGGGGTGGGTGGGTTGGTGCGGGTGGGGTGGGGAGGTGGGTGGGGGGTTGGGGTGGGTGGGTTGGTGCGGGGGTGGGTTGGTGTGGGGGTGGGGTATGGGTGTCGGTATGGGTCTTGACGAGATGGTGCCGGCGACTGAGGCCGGGCGGGATGGGTTGCGGGCGATTTTGGGGGCGCCGGGGGATGCGGTGGTGGCGCTGGACTTCGATGGGACGTTGGCGCCGATCGTGGCGGATCCCTCGCGGGCGCGGGCGCATGCGGGGGTGGTGGGGGTTTTGCGGGGGTTGGCGGGGGTGGTGGGGGCCGTTGTTGTGGTGACCGGGCGGCCGGCGGGGGTGGCAGCGGAGTACGGGGGGTTTGCCGGGGTGCCGGGGCTGGTGGTGCTGGGGCACTACGGGGCCGAGCGGTGGGAGGCGGGTGAGCTCTCGGCGCCGGAGGTGCATCCGGGGGTGGCGGGGGTGCGGGGCGCGTTGCCGGGGGTGTTGGAGCGGGTGGGGGCGCCCGAGGGGACGTGGGTGGAGGACAAGGGGCGCTCGGTGGCGGTGCACACCCGGCGGACGGGGGAGCCGGAGCGGGCGTTGGAGTTGTTGCGGGGGCCGGTGGGGGAGCTGGCGGAGGAGTACGGGCTGGTGGTGGAGCCCGGGCGGTTGGTGCTGGAGCTGCGGCCGCCGGGGGTGGACAAGGGGGCGGCGCTGACCGGCTTCCTGCGGGAGCGCGGGGCGCGGTCGGTGCTGTACGCGGGGGACGACCTGGGGGACGTGGCGGCGTTCCGGGCGGTGGAGGGGTTGCGGGCGGAGGGGCTGGCGGGGTTGTTGGTGTGTGCCGGCGCGGTGGGGGACGCGCCGGTGCGGGAGCTCGCCGACCTGGCGGATGTGGTGGTCGACGGCCCCGACGGGGTGGTGGAGCTGTTGGGGGCTCTGGGGGAGGCTCTCAGAGGGCGTTGAGCTGGTCGAGGAACCACTGCTGCGGGGGGAGCGCGGTGGCCGCGGCGGCGAGGCGCTTGGTGCGGTCGGCGCGTTCCTCGGGGCTCATGGTGAGGCCGGTGTGCAGGGCCTCGGCGGTGGCGATGACGTCGTACGGGTTGACGGTGAGGGCGTCGTCGCCGAGTTCGGCGTGGGCGCCGGCCTCGCGGGAGAGGACGAGGGCGCAGCCGTGGTCGGAGACCACCGGGACCTCCTTGGCGACCAGGTTCATGCCGTCCCGGATCGGGTTGACGAGGGCCACGTCGGCGAGCCGGTAGGCGGCCAGCGAGCGCGGGAAGTCGTCGTTGACGTGCAGGATCAGGGGTTGCCAGGTGGGGGTGGCGAATTCGGCGTTGACGGCGGCGGCGAGTTCCTGGACCGCGGCGGTGTAGTCGCGGTACTCGGCGAGGTCGGTGCGGGACGGGTAGGCGAAGGCGATGTGGACCACCCGGTCGTGCCACTCGGGGTGGGTGCGGAGCAGGTGCCGGTAGGCCTGGAGGCCGCGGACGATGTTCTTGCTCAGCTCGGTGCGGTCGACCCGGACGATCGTGCGGCGGTCGCCGACGGCGGCCCGGAGGGCGGCGAGGCGCTCGTCGACGTCGGGGCGGTGGGCGCGTTCGCGCAGGAAGTCGGCGTCGGCGCCGAGGGCGTGCACGCCCAGCTGGGTGGTGCGGCCCTGGTGGGTGACGGTGAGGGCGGCCGGGTCGAAGACGGCGCCGAGGAGGTCCTCGCAGCAGGCGGCGAAGGCGCGGGCCCAGCGTTCGGTGAGGAAGCCGGCCCGGTCGGCGCCGAGGATGCCGGTCAGGACGGCCCGGGCGACGTCGTCGGGGAGCAGCCGGTAGTACTCCGGCGGGGCCCACGGGGTGTGCGAGAAGTGGCCGATCCGCAGGTCGGGGCGGGCCTCGCGGAGCAGCGCCGGGGTGAGGGAGAGGTGGTAGTCCTGGACCAGGACGGCGGCTCCCGGGGCGGCTTCGGCGGCCAGGGCGGCGGCGAAGGCGGCGTTGTACGCCTGGTAGGCGGCCCATTCGGTGCGGAAGTCGGCGTCGAAGGAGGGCGCGGTGGGGGTCGCGTAGAGCAGGTGGTGGACGAACCAGAGGGTGGAGTTGGCGACGCCGTTGTAGGCGCGGGCGAAGGTCGCCGGGTCGATGTCGAGCATCCGTACGGCCTGTCCGCCGACCTCGTGCCCGGCGCGGTCGAGGCGGCCGTCGGGGGCCTCCCGGGCGGCTCTGTGGTCGGCGTCGCCCAGGGCCGCGCAGACCCAGACGGCGGTGGGGTCGTCGATCGCGGACAGGCCGGAGACCAGGCCCCCGCCGCCGCGGCGCAGGGTCAGCGTGCCGTCGTCGGCGGTGCCGAAGGACACCGGTCCCCGGTTGGAGGCCACCAGGACGGGGGCGGTTCCGGTCGCACTCGAACGTTCGGTCGTGAGATCGCCCATGGTTGGGATGTTGCCTGGGGGTCCGGGTGGCAAACCCGTCAACGACGGGTGGCGTACTCGGGGACGGTGTGCATCGGGGGGCGTTCCAGGGCCGTCACGGGGTGGGTGTGGGCGGTGAAGGCGCGGGTGTGCGGGTCGCGGGTGAACTGGGTGAGGTGGGGGTGGACGAGGTCGGCGGAGGCCTTGAGGCGGTGCGAGCGGTCGAGGCGTTCCAGGGCGGTGCGGTAGATGGTGGCGGCCATCCGGCCGAGGGCCTGGCCGTCCTGGTGGCGGTGGTGCCGGACGCCGACGTCGACCTGGGCGAGGGCGTCCAGGCCGACCAGGTCCAGGGCGTCGATCAGGAGGCCGATCTCGACGCCGTAGCCGGTGGGGAAGGGCAGCCGTTCGAGCAGTGAGCGGCGGGCCGCGTACTCGCCGCCGAGGGGCTGGACGAAGCCGGCGAGTTCGGGCCAGTGGAGGTTGAGCAGGGGGCGGGCGACGAGTTCGGTGACCCGGCCGCCGCCGGTGGGGACGATCGCGCCGGTGTCCCCCGCTGCGGAGCCGCCGACTTCGAGGGGGCGGTCGTACATGGCCTTGACCAGGTGGATGTCGGGGTCGGTGAGCAGCGGGCCGACGATGCCGGAGACGAAGGCCGGGTCGAACTCGCGCAGGTCGGCGTCGATGAAGCAGACGATGTCGCCGCGGGTGACCAGCAGCGAGCGCCAGAGCACCTCGCCCTTGCCGGGGACGGCGGGCAGCCGGGGGAGGATCCGGTCACGGTGTTCCACCCGGGCGCCGGCCTCGGCGGCGACGGCGGCGGTGGCGTCGGTGGAGCCGGAGTCGACCACGACGAGTTCGTCGACGAGTGGGATCCGGTCCATGAGCTCGCGCCGGACGGTGCGCACGATGTCGCCGACGGTGGCCTCCTCGTCGAGGGCGGGGAGGACGACGCTGACCGTCCGGCCGGTGCGCCGCTTGGCGGCGAGGAGGGCGTCGACCGGCCGATCGGCCGCGCTCCACGAGCGGCGGCGGAGCCAGGACGCCGCCTGCGGGAGGAGCGCGTGGGTCGGTTCGGCGGGCACGGTGACTCTCCTCGGCGGGATCGGGTGGGACGGGTCATCTCGCTTGGCGGACGGTCCCGTTCAGGTTTGACGCCTTCGGATACAGTCTTCGTACAGCGGCCGGACCTTTGCACGCCGGGGTCGCCGCTGCGCACCACCACAATTTCACAAGCTCATCCAGAGGGACTGAGGGAACGGCCCGTTGACGTCCCGGCAACCTTCTCGCTCGGCTGTCGTCGACAGGCCCCGGCGGGACAGGTGCCAATTCCGGCCTGTGGCGCGTCCGCGCCGCGGGGAAGATGAGGAGAGAGGCCTCCGCCATCATGGCTATCGACACCGTCGCACCCGTTTCCGTCGACCTCGGCCCCGCCGCCGCGCTGTCCTGTCGGGAGTGCGGGACCCGCTTTTCGCTCGGCCCCAGCTTCGCCTGTGCGGAGTGCTTCGGGCCGCTGGAGATCGCCTACGAGTTCGGCAGCGAGCGCGCCGAGGAGCTGCGCAAGCGGATCGAGTCCGGCCCCGCGTCCATCTGGCGGTACGCGCCGCTGCTGCCGGTGCCGGCCGACGTCGCCTCCAAGCCCAACCTGAACCCCGGCTGGACCCCGCTGGTGAAGGCGGACAACCTGGGCCGGGAGCTCGGGTTCACCGCGCAGCTGCACGTCAAGGACGACTCGGGCAACCCGACGCACTCGTTCAAGGACCGGGTGGTGGCCTGCGCGATCGAGGCGGCCCGGGCGTTCGGCTACACCACGCTGTCCTGCTCGTCGACCGGCAACCTGGCGGGTGCGGTGGGCGCGGCGGCGGCCCGGGCCGGGTTCCGCTCCTGCGTGTTCATCCCGCACGACCTGGAGCAGGGCAAGGTCGTGATGGCCGGGGTGTACGGCGGTGAGCTGGTCGGCATCGAGGGCAACTACGACGACGTGAACCGCTTCTGCTCGGAGCTGATCGGGGACCCGGCCGGCGAGGGCTGGGGCTTCGTCAACGTCAACCTGCGGCCGTACTACGGCGAGGGCTCCAAGACGCTGGCCTACGAGATCTGCGAGCAGCTCGGCTGGCGGCTGCCGGAGCAGATCGTCATCCCGATCGCCTCGGGCTCGCAGCTGACGAAGATCGACAAGGGGCTGCAGGAGCTGATCAAGCTGGGCCTGGTGGAGGACCGGCCGTACCGGATCTTCGGCGCCCAGGCGGAGGGCTGCTCGCCGGTGTCGGCGGCGTTCAAGGCCGGCCGGGACGTGATCAGGCCGGTGAAGCCGGACACCATCGCCAAGTCGCTGGCGATCGGCAACCCGGCGGACGGCCCGTACGTGCTGGACATCGCCCGGCGGACCGGCGGCGCGGTGGAGGACGTGACGGACGCGGAGGTGGTGGCGGCGATCCGGCTGCTGGCCCGGACCGAGGGGATCTTCGCCGAGACCGCGGGCGGGGTGACCGTCGGCGTGTTGAAGAAGCTCGTGGAGACCGGCCTGCTGGACCCCGCCAAGGAGACCGTCGCGATCAACACCGGGGACGGCCTCAAGACGCTGGACGCCGTCTCCGAGGCGGGCATGACCGCCGTCATCCGCCCGACGCTGGACTCCTTCCACGCCGCCGGCCTCGCGTCCGCCTGATCCACCCCCCACCCCGCTAGGAGAGTCATGAGCGCCACCGTCCGCATTCCCACCATCCTGCGCACCTACACCGGCGGCGAGGCCGAGGTGACCGCCGAGGGGGCCACCCTGGGCGAGGTCATCGCCGACCTGGAGCACAACCACGCGGGCATCGCGGCCCGGATCCTGGACGACACCGGCAAGCTGCGCCGCTTCGTCAACGTGTACGTGAACGACGACGACGTGCGGTTCGCCGACGGTCTGGCGACCGGGATCACGGACGGTGCGAGCGTTTCGATCATTCCGGCGGTGGCCGGCGGCTGCTGAGCCGTTCCCGCCGTTTCCCGGCCGTCCGCGCGTACGGAATTCCACTCTCCGTGCGTGCGGGCGGCCGCTTGCATTTCGGCGGGAATATTTTCGGTCGGAGTCGGAGTAGAGTGTGGCTCTGCTGGGAACAGGGCTTCCCCTTCCGGCAGTGGGTGCTTCGCCGGAGCTCGTCCGGACGCTGAGACCGCCCCGGGGCCGGGGCCGTGAAACATGTCAGGCAGATGTCAGAATTCCTGCAGGCATTTGAGTAATTCGTCCGCTATGTCCGGCGCTGATTGCCGATTTTCTCCCGGTTTGTTCGCTCTTGTCTCTTGACGGGGCTGCGGAATTCCCGGCGGCTGACCCTGTTGCAGAGGGCGTCGATCCGGATACATTCAGCGGCGGTCGACGTAATCAGCCGCTCACGGAAGCCGTCCGGCGCCCCGGTGCGGAGGATTGCGGCGTGCACGGCTGCGCCCAGGGGGGGTTCCCCGGGCCGGCCTTCAAACCAGACCCGGGCCCGCGACCTGCGGGCCCGTGAAGGGCCAGCACAGCACTAGGGGAGTTCGGAATGGCTCAGGGCACCGTCAAGTGGTTCAACGCGGAGAAGGGCTACGGCTTCATCGCGGTCGACGGTGGTGCGGACGTCTTCGTCCACTACAGCGCGATCCAGATGGACGGCTACCGCACCCTCGAGGAGGGCCAGCGGGTCGAGTTCGAGATCTCCCAGGGACAGAAGGGCCCGCAGGCGGACATGGTCCGCGCGGCGGTCTGACCTCTTCCGGCACCCAGGAGCTCGGCGCGGCCCACGGCTGGTGACCACTCGCTTCTCGACGGGCCCGTACGACACGCGTCGTACGGGCCCGTTCGCGTTCCCCGGGCGGGCCGTCCGGGCTCCCGCGCGGGGGCGGACGGTGGCTCGCGGGTCGGTCATTGGGCTTGCACTCGACCACCCGGAGTGCTAATCATTGGCGTTAGCACTCACAGTGTGAGAGTGACAGCGGACCGGGTCGGTGAGGCCCCCGGGAGCGGCAGGGGAATGGACCTCCGCGCACCAGGGCCGTCCGTCGCGGGCACCCCTTGGTCCGAGCAGTCGACCGTGTCCCGGAGGACCACTTCTGATGGCCAAGATCATCGCCTTTGATGAGGAAGCTCGCCGCGGCCTTGAGCGTGGCATGAACCAGCTCGCCGATGCAGTGAAGGTCACGCTCGGCCCCAAGGGTCGCAACGTCGTGCTGGAGAAGAAGTGGGGCGCCCCCACGATCACCAACGACGGTGTCTCCATCGCCAAGGAGATCGAGCTCGAGGACCCGTACGAGAAGATCGGTGCGGAGCTCGTCAAGGAGGTCGCCAAGAAGACGGACGACGTCGCGGGTGACGGCACCACCACCGCCACCGTGCTCGCCCAGGCCCTGGTTCGCGAGGGTCTGCGCAACGTCGCCGCCGGCGCCAACCCGATGGCCCTCAAGCGCGGCATCGAGAAGGCCGTCGCCGCCGTCTCGGACCAGCTGCTGGCCCAGGCCACCGACGTGGAGACCAAGGAGCAGATCGCCTCCACCGCCTCCATCTCCGCCGCCGACACCCAGATCGGCGAGCTCATCGCCGAGGCCATGGACAAGGTCGGCAAGGAAGGCGTCATCACCGTCGAGGAGAGCAACACCTTCGGTCTGGAGCTCGAGCTCACCGAGGGTATGCGCTTCGACAAGGGCTACATCTCCGCCTACTTCGCCACCGACCTGGAGCGGATGGAGGCGACCTTCGAGGACCCGTACATCCTCATCGCCAACTCCAAGATCGGCTCGATCAAGGACCTGCTCCCGCTGCTGGAGAAGGTCATGCAGAGCGGCAAGCCGCTCGTCATCATCGCCGAGGACGTCGAGGGCGAGGCCCTGTCGACCCTGATCGTCAACAAGATCAAGGGCGTCTTCAAGTCCGTCGCCGTCAAGGCCCCGGGCTTCGGCGACCGCCGCAAGGCCATGCTCGGCGACATCGCCGTCCTCACCGGCGGCACCGTGATCTCCGAGGAGGTCGGTCTCAAGCTGGAGAACGCCGGCCTGGACCTCCTGGGTGGCGCCCGCAAGGTCGTCATCACCAAGGACGAGACCACCATCGTCGACGGTGCCGGTGACAGCGACCAGGTCGCCGGCCGCGTGAACCAGATCCGCGCCGAGATCGAGAACAGCGACTCGGACTACGACCGCGAGAAGCTCCAGGAGCGCCTCGCCAAGCTGGCCGGCGGCGTGGCCGTCATCAAGGCCGGCGCGGCCACCGAGGTGGAGCTCAAGGAGCGCAAGCACCGCATCGAGGACGCCGTCCGCAACGCCAAGGCCGCCGTCGAGGAGGGCATCGTCGCCGGTGGTGGCGTCGCGCTGCTGCAGGCCGGTGTCGCCTTCGACAAGCTGGAGCTGGAGGGCGACGAGGCCACCGGTGCCAACATCGTCCGCGTGGCGCTGGAGGCCCCGATCAAGCAGATCGCGACCAACGCCGGCCTGGAGGGTGGCGTCGTGGTGGAGAAGGTGCGCAACCTCCCCGCCGGTCACGGCCTGAACGCCGCCACCAACGAGTACGTCGACCTGATCGCCGAGGGCATCATCGACCCGGCCAAGGTCACCCGCTCCGCGCTGCAGAACGCCGCCTCCATCGCGGCGCTGTTCCTCACCACCGAGGCCGTCATCGCCGACAAGCCGGAGAAGGCCGCCGCGGCCGCCGGCGGCGGCATGCCGGGCGGTGACATGGACTTCTGATCCTGGTCGGACTCCGATCGGATCGGCTGATCCTCGTCCGCGTGGGCGGTTCCCTTCGGGGGGCCGCCCACGCGGCGTTTGGGCCCCGGGGCGTTTCGGCCTCGGGCCTGTGTTTTGAACCCATGGGCGGGCCGCGGAGAATGGACGGATGGCTTCCGACGACATCGAGACCGCCCTGCACAACGCCCGGGCCCTGATCCTGGCCGACCTCACCGCGCGGGACGTGGCGGACGCCGCCGTCGTCTCGCTGGTGGAGCAGGCCGTCACCCACCGCCGCTGGTGGCTGGAGCAGTGGCCGGACGGCACCGACTACGTGCTCGGGCTGGTCGCCCAGGACGTCCAGGACGCGCTGCTGGAGGCGTACGGCCGGTGGCCGCTGTGCACCACCTGCGCGGCCGACGGGGACCCGCACGCGCTGGGCGTGGAGCCCGAGTTGGGGCCGGAGCCGCACTGGGTGTGCGGCAAGCAGGGGGCCGTGGTGGCGCCGGTGGGGGAGTTGGGGGCCTAGTTCTCCAGGTGCTGGAGCTCGGTGGTCAGGTTGGTGCGGGCGGTCGCGGCGAGGCGCCGGTGGGCGTCGGGGGTGCGGTAGAGGGCCGGGAGCGCCAGCAGGTGGCGCAGGACGGCGGCCCGGCCGGTGCGGAAGTCCGGCTCGGGGACGAAGGCGTACTCCTCCCGGACAGCGGCCGCGTAGGCCGCGTAGGCATCGGGGGTGCCGCCGAGGACGGCGAGGTCCGCGTCGCAGAGCACCTCGCCGTCGCGGTCGCCGGGGGCCGGGTCGTGGCCGACGGTGAGCAGGACCAGCCGCTCGACCTCGGCGACGCGCTCGGCGGGCAGGCCGGCGGCGGTCAGCGCGCGGACGGCGAGGGCGGCGCTGCGCTCCTCGTTCTCGGTGCGGTCGGGGCGGTACACGGCGTCGTGGAACCAGGCGGCGAGCCGGACGGTGTCGGCGTCGGCGGCGTGCCCGGCGAGCGCGTCGACGTGGTGCAGGACGGCGCGCAGGTGCTCGGTGGTGTGGTACCGGCGGCGCGGGTCCGACCAGCGGCGCAGCAGTTCACGGCCGTACGGTTCGGGGTCGTCGGTGGCGCCGCAGCGGTGCAGCAGGGCGGTCCAGGCGGTGAGCAGGTCCTCGGTCGGCATGGGGCACATTGTGGCGGGTCCGGTCGGGTCGGATCGGCGCGGGCCGGTGCTGGACCTATAGGTAGGTTGACGATATATGTAGTCGTATGACAGAACGCTCCATGCAGGAGCCCACGCTGCTGCTGCTCACCGCCCTGGCCGACCAGCCCAGACACGGCTACGCGCTGATCCAGGAGATCGCCGCCATCTCGGACGGCCGGGTCAAGATGCGCACCGGCACCCTGTACGGCGCCCTCGACCGGCTGCTGGGGCAGGGCCTGATCGAGGTCGCCGCCGAAGAGGTGGTGGACGGACGGGCCCGGCGCACCTACGCGCTGACCGGGGCCGGCCGGGACGCGCTGGCCGCCGAGGCCGGACGGCTGCGCGCCGTGGCCACCGAGGCGGAGCGGCGACTGACCAGGATCCGGTCGATGCTGCCGGGCCGGGCCGGGGAGCGGCCCGCGACAGGGGGAGGACTCTCATGACCATGCCGGTGATCGGTCCCGCGCCCTCGGCGGTCCTGCGGGCCGCGCTGCGGCTCTACCCGGCGGGCTACCGGCGCGAGCGCGGTGCGGAACTGGCCGAGGTGTTCGCCGACACCACGGCGGCGGGCGGCCGGGTGGCCCTGGCCCGGGAGGTGCTCGGCCTGGCGGTGTACGGGCTGCGGGTGCGGCTGGGCCTGACCGGCGCCTCGGCGGCCGGGCGGCTGCTGGCGCTGGCGGCGCCGATGATCGCCGGCGCGGTGGTCGGTGCCGTCATGGTGCCCTGGGTGCTCGCCCTGGAGCGGACCACCAGGTGGCTCGCCTGGGACGACTCGTTCGGCACCCACGTCCGGGCGTTCGCCCCGCCGGTGGCCGCGCTGCTGCTCGGGGTGGCGGCGCTGCTGGGGCGGTGGACGGCCGTCCGGGCGACCTCGCTGGTCCTGGGTGCCATCGGGCTGTACAACCTGGGGCGGGCCGTCCGGGTGCCGGGTCCCTTCGACGTCTGGTGGGTCGGCTACATCGGGATGGCCTCGCTGCCGTTCGTGGTGGCCGCGCTGCTGCTGGTCCTCGCGCCGACCGACCTGCTGCCCCGGCCGAACCTGCGGACCGCCGGGCTGGTGCTGGCCTCGGTGGTCGCCGGCGGGCTGCTGGAGGCGGCGCAGAGCTGGGACGACACGACCTTCCCGCTGGACCTCCAGTGGTTCGTGGTGATGCTGATCGCCCCGACGCTGCTGACCTTCACCGGGTTGCGCGGGCGGCTGGGCCCGACGGCGGTGGGGCTGGCGGTGCTGGTGCTGACCGGGCCGGGCAGCCTGTTCAACATCTGGCGGGAGTCCCGCGGGATCTCGCACCTGCTGCCGATGGCGGTGCCGGTGGTGGCCGTGCTGGTCCTGGTGGCGGTGGCGGAGCGCCGGTTCGGCCGGCGGGCGGCCGTCGGGATGGTGCCGGGGCGGGCGTGACCGGGGCCCCGTCCCCGGCGTGATCAGGCTTCCGCCCTCGGCGTGACCGGCCCCCGCTCCCGGGGGGACCGGCCCCCGCTCCCGGCGTGACCGGCCCCCGACCCCGGCGTGACCGGAACGGGGGTGCGGGTCTCGCCGGGGGCGGGGGGATGTGGCAGGCTGTCTGATATGTCTAGACCAATTTTCGAAGTCATCGCGCTGACGCCCCAGGACGCCCAGGCAGCCGAGTCCGGCGGCGCCGACCGGCTCGAACTGGTCACCGACATGGCCGCCGACGGACTCACCCCCTCCGTCGAGGACTTCGCCCGGATCCGCGCCGCCGTCGAGCTCCCGCTGCGCGTCATGCTCCGGATCCGGGACGGCTTCGCCCCCGGCGACCTCGACGAGCTGTGCGCCCGGGCCGCCGCGCTGCGGGCCGAGGGCGCCGAGGAGTTCGTCCTCGGCTTCCTGGACACCGGGGGCGCCGTCGACCTGGCCGCCACCACGGCCGTCGCCGAGGCGATCGCCGGCTGCCGCTGGACCTTCCACCGGGCGATCGACCACAGCACCGACCGGGCCGCGCTGCGCGCCGCCGTCGGCGCCCTGCCCGGGCTGGACACCTTCCTCACCTCCGGCGCGGCCGCCGGGGTGGACGCCGGCTGGGAGGTGCTGTCCGCCGAGCTGGCCCGGGCGGGCGAGCCCGGCTACACCCAGCGGATCCTGATCGGCGGCGGCCTGCGGGCCGAGCACGTCAAGGAGCTGCGGGCCGAGGGCTTCGACGCCTTCCACGTCGGCGGCGCGGTGCGGGCCGACGGCTGGCTGACGCCGGTCGACGCGGCCAAGGTCGCCGAGTGGCGGGCGATGATCGACGCCTGAACCCCTGCTGGAGGGGCCGGTCCCGGTGCCGGGGGCGGCCCCTCCGGCGTGCTACCGGAGCTGCTCCGGCGTGCTACCGGAGCTGCTCCGGCAGCGGCTCGGAGTGCAGCACCGTCAGCCCGGAGACGGCACGGGTGAGCGCCACGTACAGCCGGCGCAGGCCGGTCCGCTCGTCCGGCTCCCCGGCCACCACCGCGGCCGGCTCGTCCAGCACCACGTAGTCGTACTCCAGACCCTTGGCCAGCGAGGCCGGGACGAGGGTCAGCCGGCTCTCGGTGCTGGTCTCGGTGCCGGGGGGGAGGTGCGCCAGCCCGGCGGCGGTGAGCAGCTCGGCGAGCCGGGGGATCCGGGCGTCGGCGGCGATCAGGCCGGTCGAGCCCTCGTGCTCCAGCGCCTCCCGGCAGGCCGCCAGGAGGGCCTCGTCCCGGCCCTGCTCCGAGCCGTCGACCGGGCGGATCTCAAGCGCGCCGGGGGTGTCGCGGACGGAGGTCGCCGGGGCCAGGCCCGGGGCGATCGCGGGCAGCAGCCGGGAGGCGTAGGCGATGACCTCCTCGGGCACCCGGAAGCCCTTGGTCAGCTCCTCCACGTGCGCCTCCGGCTTGCCCAGGTGGTGCAGGGCGTCCGGCCAACTGGCCGTCGCCCAGGGGGTGGTGCCCTGGGCGAGGTCGCCGAGGACGGTCGCCGAGCCGGTGGTGCAGCGGCGGCCGACCGCGCGGTACTGCATCGGGGAGAGGTCCTGGGCCTCGTCCAGCACCACGTGCCCGAGCGAGGGCGTGCGCTGCACCAGGTCCGTCGCCTCGTCGACCAGGACGGCGTCGGCGGGGGTCCAGCGGGCGGTCTTCACCGAGCGGCCGGGCTTGGGCCACAGCACCGCCCGCTGCTCCTCGGCGGTCAGCACGCCCTCGGCGCACTCGGCCAGGAACTGCGGGTCGGAGAGCAGCCGCAGCACCAGCTTGGCCGGGTCGACGGCCGGCCAGCACTCCTTGACCACGGCCTTGACCGCGGCGTTGCGGGCCACCGCGTCCTGCACCCGGTCGTCCGGGGCCTCGCCGCCCTGCTCCATCTTGAGCAGCACGGCGTGCGCGATGCGCTGCGGCAGGGCGTCCCGGGCGGCGCCGTAGCGGACCTCGCGGCCCTTCAACTCCTCGATGATCTCGGCCAGTTCGTACACCGGGACGCGCCAGCGGCGGGAGCCGCGGACCACCACGCAGGGCTCGGTGGGCAGGGTGATGCCCGCCCGTACGGCCCGGCGGAGCACCTCGGCCATCCGGGCGTCGCCCTTGAGCCGGGCCGCCTCCGGGTCGTCCTCGCCCCGCACCTCGACGTGGGCGACCAGCTGCTGCACGGTGGCCTGGGCGACCTCCAGCTCGCCGAGGGCCGGCAGGACCTGCTCGATGTAGGAGAGGAAGGCGTTGTTCGGCCCGATCACCAGGGTGCCGGTCCGGGCCAGCCGCTCGCGGTGGGCATACAGCAGGTACGCGACGCGGTGCAGGCCGACGGCGGTCTTCCCGGTGCCGGGCGCCCCCTGGACGCAGATGGTGCCCGTGATGTCGGAGCGGACGATCTCGTCCTGCTCGGGCTGGATGGTGGCGACGATGTCGCGCATCGGGCCGACGCGGGGCTTCTCGATCTCGGCCGCGAGCAGGGCGGAGGCGGTGTCCTGCTCCGCGGGGTCGGTGAGGTGCTCGTCCTCGTAGGCGGTGAGTTCGCCGCCGGTGTAGCCGAAGCGGCGGCGGCGTTCGACGTCCATCGGGTCCTTGCGGCTGGCCCGGTAGAACGGCTGGGAGACCGGCGCGCGCCAGTCGATCACCATCGGGTCGCCGTCGGCGTCGTGGACGTGCCGGCGGCCGATGTAGAAGCTCTCTCCTCCCCCGCCCTCGCTCAGCTCCTCGCTGACCGCGTGCAGGTAGTCGAGGCGGCCGAAGAACAGCGGGGTGTCGGAGAGGTCGGCCAGGGCGGCGATCCTGGCCTCGATCTGGTTCTGCAGGATGACGGCGGACACCCAGGTGCCGGTCACGTCGCGCAGGTCGAGGGACTGGACGTCCTCGCGCATCGCCCGCAGCGCGGACCGGGACGAGGCCAGGTGGTCGCGTTCGCGCTGGAGCGGGTCGGTGGTGGGGGTGGCGGGGGTGGCGGGCACAGCGAACCTTCCCGGCTGCCCCGGTAGCGGGCGCAGCGGATCGATGGAGCTCACGGTGGGGTACGGCCGACCGGTTGCCGTGCGGTCGGCGCCTCCCCCGGCTGCCTGCGGACGTCAGCAGGTACCACGGTTCGGGAGGGGGCAGACGGACGATCTTAGACCCGTGCGCCTCCGGGTTCCAGCCCCGCAGGTCTCAGGGGGTGCCGGGGGTCCCGTACACCCGGAGGAGGACCTCCGTCCTGGTGGGTACGGCCTTCGGGGTGATGCCCTGGGCCGTCCGGGTGCCTACCGTTGAAGACATGAGCACCGAGAACCGCAACCCCCGTACGGGCCCGGCCGGCGCGACCGCCGTCCAGGGCCGCCACCGCAACCCGCTGAGCACCGCTGTGCGCAACGTCGGCATCGCGCTGGACACCGCCGCGCGCGTGATCTTCCTCGGGCGCGACGGTGTCCGGCTCTGAGCCCCGCTAGAGGGCGTCGTGCCCGCTAGCGGGCGTCGTGCCCGTTAGAGGACGTCGTCGGCGTCGATGATCCGGTACGCGTAGCCCTGCTCGGCGAGGAAGCGCTGCCGGTGGGCGGCGAAGTCCTGGTCCACGGTGTCCCGGGCGACCACCGAGTAGAAGTGCGCCGAGTGCCCGTCCGCCTTGGGGCGCAGCACGCGGCCGAGGCGCTGGGCCTCCTCCTGGCGGGAGCCGAAGGTCCCGGAGACCTGGATGGCCACCGTGGCCTCGGGCAGGTCGATCGAGAAGTTCGCGACCTTGGAGACGACCAGGACGCCGATCTCCTTGTTCCGGAAGGCCTCGAAGAGCTTCTCGCGCTGGGCGTTGCTGGTCTCGCCCTTGATCACGGGCGCGTCCAGGGCCTCGCCGAGTTCGTCCAGCTGGTCGATGTACTGGCCGATGATCAGCGTCTGGTCCTTCTCGTGCTTCTTGACCAGGGCCTCCACCACCCGCCGCTTGGTCGCCGTGGTGGCGCAGAAGCGGTAGCGCTCCTCCGGCTCGGCGGTCGCGTAGGCGAGCCGCTCCGAGTCGGTCAGGGTGACCCGCACCTCGCAGCAGTCGGCGGGCGCGATGTAGCCCTGGGCCTCGATCTCCTTCCACGGGGCGTCGAAGCGCTTCGGGCCGATCAGGCTGAACACGTCGCCCTCGCGGCCGTCCTCGCGCACCAGGGTGGCGGTCAGGCCGAGCCGGCGGCGGGCCTGGAGGTCGGCGGTGAACTTGAACACCGGCGCGGGCAGCAGGTGCACCTCGTCGTACACCACCAGGCCCCAGTTGCGGGCGTCGAACAGCTCCAGGTGGGCGTAGACGCCCTTCCGCTTGGTCGTCATCACCTGGTAGGTGGCGATGGTGACCGGGCGGATCTCCTTCCTGGTGCCGCTGTACTCGCCGATCTCGTCCTCGGTGAGCGAGGTGCGCTTGACCAGCTCGTGCTTCCACTGGCGGGCCGAGACGGTGTTGGTGACCAGGATCAGCGTGGTCGACTTGGCGTGCGCCATGGCGGCGGCGCCGACCAGCGTCTTGCCGGCGCCGCAGGGCAGCACCACGACGCCGGAGCCGCCGTGCCAGAAGCCCTCGACGGCCTGGGCCTGGTACGGGCGCAGCTGCCAGCCGTTCTCGTCCAGCTCGATCGGGTGCGCCTCGCCGTCCACGTAGCCGGCGAAGTCCTCGGCGGGCCAGCCGAGTTTGAGCAGCACCTGCTTGATCTGCCCGCGCTCGGAGGGGTGCACCACCACGGTGTCGGGGTCGACCCGGGCGCCGACCAGCGGGACGATCTTCTTGGAGCGCAGCACCTCCTCCAGGACCGGGCGGTCGGTGGTGGTCAGCACCAGCCCGTGGGTGGGGTGCTTGGACAGCTGGAGCCGGCCGTAGCGGCCCATGGTGTCCGCCACGTCGACCAGCAGGGCGTGCGGCACCGGGTAGCGGGAGTACGTCACCAGGGCGTCGACGACCTGCTCGGCGTCGTGCCCGGCGGCCCGGGCGTTCCACAGCCCGAGCGGGGTCACCCGGTAGGTGTGGACGTGCTCGGGCGCCCGCTCCAGTTCGGCGAACGGGGCGATGGCGCGGCGGCAGTCGGCGGCCTTGGGGTGGTCGATCTCCAGGAGGAGAGTCTTGTCGCTCTGGACGATGAGCGGTCCGTCGTTCACGCGGGGGAGCCCTCCACTGGCTGACAGGCTGACTGGCTGGGTCTGACGCAGACCCTCCAGTGTCGCTCATTTCGCGCGGAACGTGGGCGGGCTGTTTCGACGGGGGCGGGCTACTTCCATTCGTAGAGCACGGCCCGGCCCGCGCCGGTGGGGTCGTTGTCGAACTCGAACACGCCGACCAGGTCGTTCAGGCGCAGGAAGGTGTCGGCGGAACTCTCGAAGTAGATGCTGCCGCGCCAGCTGACCGCCCCGCCCTCGGCGAAGTGGCCGATGCCGCTGCCGTGCCAGCTGTAGGTCTCGCCCTTGTCGGTCATGCCGACGCCCTGACCCTCGCCGAACAGCGAGCCGTCGGGCCGCAGCTCGGACTCGTAGGTGACGAACTCCCGGACCGGGTGGCCGAGCAGCTGGCCGACGCCGGTCATCGACACCTCCAGCGCGGGGCCGCCGACCGTGGCCAGCACCCGTCGGCCGCTCTCCGTGGTGGTGAACTCCGCTATCCGGTCACCGAGCATGGTGGTCGCCTCCTTGGCGGGAACCCCCTGTTCCCGGAGTACGCCCGTGGGCGCGGCCCGTCAACTGCTCCGAGTGGCCACGGTCCGAGTGACCACGGTCCGAGTGACCACGGTGCGTGCTCGCTCGTTGAGCCGGTCATGAAGAACTCGAAGCGCGTTCTCACCGCCCTCGCCCTGATGGGCACGGCCTTCGCCGCCACCGCCTCCTCGGCCGGCTCCGCCCACGCCCTCGCGGGCATCGGGGAGGGGCCCGGCGGCCTGCTGGCCGCCCCCGGATTCCTGATCGCCGACCAGGTCGGCGGCGGCTCGCTGCCGGTCGGCCAGGGCGAGATCGGCAGCCTGGCGGACCAGGCCGTCAAGCAGAAGATGAAGGAGTCGCAGGGGCACTGACGCCCCGTCGCCTCCCGCTGCCCGTCCTACTCGTCCAGCTCCTACTCGTCCTACTCGTCCAGCTCCGCGACGCCGGTGATCCGGTGCAGGGCGAAGGTGCGGAGTTCGTCGGCGTGGTGGTCGAAGGCGGTGACGAAGCCGCCTTCGACCTTCACCGGGTCGATGATCCGCTGGCTGGCGATGCCCTCGGCGTTGAGGTAGCCGATCCACATCCGCTCGCCGAGCAGGACGGCGGTCTGGAGCGCGGCGAGGGTCTCGGCGGCGGCGGTGCGGGGGAGTTGGCGCGGGTCGGGGGTCGGCTCGCGGCGGGTGGCGGTGGCGGCGCGGTCGCCGGCCCGGACGGCCTTGATCGCGGCGGCGAGCAGGGTGTCGTCGGGGGTGGGCGGCCCGTCGGGGACGGGCGTGGGGGCGCTGCGGGGAGGGGTGCGGTGGCTGTCCGGCCGGGTGATCAGGACGTCGCCCTCGGCGGATTCGGCGGCCGGGGCGTAGCCCATGGTGCGCAGTGCGGTGAGCAGGACGTCCGGGGCGGCCTGGGCGGCGAGGACGGTGGGGGCGAGCAGGCGCAGCCGCAGGTCGGCGGCGCGGCGGTCGGCGAGCACCTCGTTCAGCAGGGCCGGGTCGTCGCAGCGCAGGTAGGAGGAGGCGGCCCCGACCCGCAGGATGCCGTGCCGGCGGGCGACGTCGTCGATCAGGTAGGCGAGCGGCTGGGGGACGGGCGTGCGGCTGTGCTGGGCCAGGAAGGTCTGGAGGTCGGCGGCGGTGCGGCCGGCGTCGAGGGCGCGGCGCACGGAGGTCGGGGTGAAGCGGTAGACGGTGGCGCCGCCCTTGGACTCGATGTCGGCGCACAGGGCGAGCGCCTGGGCGAGCGGGGTGAGCAGCGGGCCGGGGGCGATCGCGGTGAGGTCCGGCTGGAGGATCACGTGGTCCAGCGGCCGCGGGAGCAGCGGGGCGAGCACCTCGGCCGGGTCGGACTCGGCGGTGAGCAGGGCGCGGGCGGGGGCGGCGAGGGCGCCGCGGCCGGTGATGCCGAGCAGTTCGGCCTCGGCGAGGGTCCAGGCGGTGAGGTCGTCGCGCAGCTCGTGGCCGCTCGGGCCGGTGGGGCCGCCGCGCAGCGGGCGCTGCCAGCGCAGGGTGGGCAGCAGTTCCGCGGCGGTGGCCGGGGTGCCCGGCGGGAGTTCGGCGAGCAGCGCGAGGGCGGCCCGGCGGACGGACGGGGCGAGGGTGCGGTCGAGCTCGGGGCCGAGGGCGGCGCGCGGCTTGCCCTTGCCGTCCGGGGTGCCGGTGAGGGCGGGGACGCGGGTGGCGGTGAGCCAGGCGGCGGCCAGCACGGACCAGCGTTCGGCGGTGTCCAGCTGCAGCCAGCCGTCGTAGGCCGGGGTCGGTGCCCAGCATTCGTCGGCCTCGCCGTCGGGGGCCAGCAGCCCCGCGGTGTAGGCGAGTTCGAGCCAGAAGGCGGCCTGCTGCTCGGTGGTCTCCAGGGTCTGGGCGGCGCGCTTGAGGTCCCGTACGCCGAGGCCGCCGGCCCGCAGGGTGGGCGGCGGGGTGAGGCCCCAGGTGTCGAGGAGCTCCTCGACGGTCTTGACGGCGGTGTGCGCCTGGCCGGCCGCGGCGTTGTCCACAGCCTGTGGATCGCGCGGGGGAGCGGCGGGCGCGGGCTCGGGCTGGAGCGGTTCGACGGTGCGGTGGGTGCGGCCGCCGCGCAGGTGCAGGGCCAGCTCGCGGGGCAGTACGACGCTGCCCGGGCTGGTGGGCAGCAGCAGGCCGCGGGCCAGCAGCCATTCGACCGGGCTCTGCGCGTCCTCGGCGGTGACCGGGCGGGTGGCGTCCGGGACGGTGCCGGTGGGCGGCCCCCAGACCAGCCGGTCCAGCAGCCGCAGCGCCGGTTCGGGGGCGGTGTCGAGCAGGGCGGCGCAGCGGGCGCGGTCGGTGAGCAGGGCGGTCAGCGCGGCGACCGCGGTGACCGGGTCCGGGGTGGCGGGCTGCCCGGCGGAGGCGAGCAGCTGCTGCAGCCGGGCCGGGGACATGCCGGTGGTGGCGTCGGCGAGAGTGGGGCCGAGGCCGGTGCGGCCGGGGTTCGCGGCGGTGGGGGCGAGTGCCTCGCGGACGGCGAGCACCAGCCGCAGGCCGTTGTCGGGGCCCCAGAGCAGCGCCCGGTCGCGCAGGACGGCGACGGCGCGCGGGAGGGCGGAGGCGACGGCGGCGCGGTCGGCCGGGGTGAGCGGGGTGGCGCCGGGGTGCGGCTTGACCTTGGCCGGGCCGGTCAGCAGGGTACGGACGGTGGCCAGGGAGGTGCCGTCCGGGGCGGTCGCCAGGGCCTCGGCGACCTGGAGGGTGAACCGGTCGAGCCGCTCCAGGGCGCGCAGCGCGGAGGCGCGCGAGGACAGCCGGGCGGCGAGCTGGGTGAGGTCGCCGGGGACGGGGTTCAGCAGGTCGGGGCGGGACCGGAGCAGGGCGGCGAGCGCGTCGTCGGGGCGGGCGCGCAGCTCCTCGGCGAGGGTGCGGGGGCCGGCGGGCGTCCTGCGCTGGCCTTGGGGGCCCTGCTGTGTGGTCATTCGACCTAGGTTAGTCGGGCGCGCCGATGGTGGGGTGCGCTCGTACGGCGGGCCGGGGGCGGGGGCCCCGGTAGTGCGGCTGCGGTGGCGCGGGGTGCGCGGCGGGACTCGCGTCGACGGGGCACGGTGGGTAGCGTCACGGCCGAGGGCGGTTCGGTGGGCGGTCGCCGCGGTTCGGCGGACGGCGTGGGCGAGGCGGGGTGTCGGTGATGACGGACGGCGAGTGGTGGCGCAAGAGCGGGCCGTGGAGCGAGCGGCCGGGGGCGTCGGGTGCATCCGCGCCGTCGACGCCTCCCCCGGCGGCTCCCCCGTCGACGCCTCCCCCGGCGGCTCCGCCAGCGGCCGCGCCCGAGGGTCCGGCGGCGGAGGACAGCGTGTACGGGCCCTCGGTCGCGTCCGGGTTCACCGGGACGGGTGGCATTCCGAACGTGTCTCTGGACCTGCCGGGCGTCGCCTCGCCCGAGGGCGGTTCGGAGGTGATCCCGCCGCCGATGGTGCAGAGTTCGAGCCCGTGGACGATGACGATGCTCGACTTCTCGGACACGCCGCAGCCCGCGCCGAAGCCGATCCCCGAGCAGCGCGCGGAGGACGCGGCGGCGCAGGCCGGGGAGCAGGCCGGGGCGCAGGTGGGGCAGGCCGGGGGGCGGCCGGTGCGGCTGTCGAAACGGCAGCGGAAGGCGCAGGCCAAGGCCGCGCAGGCGAAGGCCGGGAAGGCCGCGACGGCCGCCGGGGCGGGCCAGGGGGCCCGCAAGCCGTCCCCGCTGATCCTGTTGTCCTGCGGGCTGTTGGTCGGCGGTGCGGTGTCCGGGTTCTTCCCGGCCATGCTGGCGGGCTGGGGGCTCGGCTACCTGTCCCGTCAACTCTCCGATCTGACACGTAAGTTCGTGATCCTGGGGATCCCGCTGGTGACGATGAGCGCGACCGCGCTGTTCGCGATGCGAACGGCGAAGCAGGGGGCGGGCGGTGGCGGTGGCGGGGTGCAGACCGGTTCCCCGCTGGGGCAGTTCAGCTGGTCGATGGCTCCGGGCGTGTTGCGCACCTCGGCGGTGCTGACGGCGGTGGTGCTGTTGCTGCTGAGCATGCGCCGCCGTCCGCCGCAGCAGGGCTGAGCGCCGGGGTCGCCCCCGGCGGCTCAGGAGAGCGCCGTGAAGCCCGTGCAGAGCAGGCGGATGCTCCGTACGTACTTCTCGTCCTGGCTCAGTCGCGGGATCAGGTCGCCCATGACCAGTGGGAACCGTTCGCGGAGCTCTGCGTAGAGCTCGGCGGTGACGGTCGGCGGGGCGGTGGGCTGGTTCTGCTCCTGGAGCACGAAGCCGGTGACGTGGCTGAGCAGGGTGTCGGCGGCCGTGCCGCAGTGCTCGGCGGGCAGGCCCGCGTCGAGGAGGGTGCGCAGCAGGCGTTCCATCAGGGAGAGACCGCCGGTGCTGAGCACGCCGGGGCTCTCGGCGAGGAGTTGGGCGCCGCCGGCGTGCTGCTTGATCTCGTGGCGCAGGGTGACGGCCTGGGCCTCGACGCGGTCCTGCCAGCCGGCGTCGGGCGGGAGGGCGGCGAGGGCGGCGGTGCCCGCGTCGTACGCGCGGCGGCTGATCCGGTCGGCCATCAGGGCGAGCAGTTCGTCCTTGCCGCGCACGTGGTAGTAGAGGCTGCCGGCATGGGCGTCGAGGCGTTCGGCGACCTGGCGCATGGACAGGTTCTGGTAGCCGACCTCGGCGAAGACGGCCATGCCGGCGTCGACGATGCGCTCCTTGGTGAGCTTCATGCGGTCCACCGTACATCGTTTTCCAACACTGTTCGAAAACTGTGCTACCTTTGCTCCATCAGGTTTTCGAACGGCGTTGGAAAGCGCCGGAACCGGGGGGAGGGCCAGTCATGGACGCCATCGTCTTCAACGTGACCACGGCTGCGCTGATGGTCATGATGGTCAACTGCGGGCTCGGCGTGGTCGGCCGCGACACCCTGCGCGGACGGCCGCTCCCGTGGGCGGCGATCGCCCTGACCGCCGTCGCCGTCGGCGGGGTGCTGCTCCAGCTGGTGTGGTCCGGCGCCATGGACGCGCTGGACGCGGACCCGGCACGGTCCGGCTGGTGGCGCGAGTTCACCTCGGTGTTCATGCAGAACGGCGGCCTCTTCGGCGGCCTGTGGAACCTCGTCAGCCTTGCCGCCGTCGCCGCGCTCGCCCAGTGGTACTGGGGCGGCACGCTCACCCTCGGCTTCTTCCTGGCCGGCATCCTGCTGCCCGGCCGGATCGACACCCTGATCGGCATCGGCGGCGGCCCCAGCACCGACCCCCGCAACTTCGCCGGCAGCTCCGGCGCCACCTACTTCCTCGGCGCCACCCTGGCCCTCGCCTTCCTCACCCGCACCCGGCTCCCCAAGGAGATCGCCCTGGCCGCCGGCGTCCCGGTGCTCGGCCTGGCGATGTGGTTCGCCCAGGAGAACGGCCACGGGCTGGTGTCGGTCTACGGCTTCGTGCTCGCCGGGGCGGTCTGGGCGGTGCGGCGGCAGGTGGTGGGCCGCAAGGGGGGTCCGGCGGCGGACCAGGCGACCGCCTGACGGTAGCGTGGGCCCCCGGGCCCGTCGCCCAACTCCCTTGCGGGGTACGGCGACGGGCCCGATTCCGTTCCGCGAACCGGAGGCGCTCGGTGGCCCGTCTGTACGTCCGCTCCGACCTCGACCCGAGCGACCGGGAGGCGCACGTCGCCGTCCTCGTCGTCGATCCCGACGGCACCCCCCGGCGAGCGGGCCCTGGACCGGCTCGGCGCGTACTGCTACGAGGGGGACGGCGCCTTCTTCCTGCTGCCGACCGACGGCTGGGCCGAACGCAGCCTGGACGGCGACCGGTTGACGGTGACGATCGCGGTCTACCCGTACGCGCTGGAGCAGGTGCGGGTTGACCCGGCCGACTTCCCGCTCCGTTCGGCCCTCGATCCGGACGCCGCCGTGGTCCTCTCCGCCGAGGTGGACCTTCCCGCCGAGGTGGCCGCCCGGTCGGCCCGTTCGGCCCGGTCGGCCCGGCTCTCCGAGGCCACCGCCGTGTTCACCGGGGCAGCCGGGGTGCCCCTGGAGGCGCTGCTGGCCTCCGGGGAGGACTGGCCGATGGTCCTGGCGGACGGGCCGGCGGAGGAGGAGCGCGAGGGCGAGGGGGCCGAACGGGACGGGATCGTCGAGGCGGTCAACTGACCTGCGGCGCCGCCATGGTGAGGATCCCGTCGAGGACCGCCGCCGGATCGTCCGTGGTCAGCGCGTGCCCGGCGCCGGGCACGATCCGGACCTGGGCGGCCGGGGCGAGCCGGTGCAGCCGCTCGGCGACGGTCCGGGCGTCGTGCAGGGCGCTGCGCTCGCCGAGCAGGAAGAGCGCGGGCGCGTCGAGGCGGGCCAGTTCGGCGTCGTCGAGGGTGGTGGCCAGGGGCAGGCGGCGGCGGAAGCCGGTCGAGGCGCGCGTCAGGGTCATCAGCTCGGCCTCCAGGATGGCGCTGTTGCCAACCGCCCGGGCCAGCCGGGGGCGGAGCGCGCGCGGGGCCAGAGCAGCGAGGCCGCCGAGGATCAGCCAGGTGTAGAAGCGGCGGCCGACGTCGGCCAGGCCGGCCGGGTCGACCAGGGTGAGGGAGGCTGTCCGGCCGGGGTGGCGGAGCCGGTGGTGGAGGGCGATCCAGCCGCCGTAGGAGCAGCCGACCAGGTGGGCGGCGGGCACGTCGAGCGCGGCGAGGAGTTCCTCCAGCCAGTCGGCGGCGTCATGGCCGTCCCTGATCGGGGTGGTCTGCACGCTGGCGCCCGGTTCGCCGACGGTGTCCACGGCGATGACGGGGTGCTGCTGGGCGAGGCGTTCGACGTACGCGTGCCACATCAGGGCGTTGCCGCCGGCGCCGGGGAGCAGCACGACCGGCTGCCCGTGCGCGGGGCCGGTGCGCAGGACGCGGGTGCTGCCGAAGCCGGTGGGGACGGTCGTCGCGGTGTGCTGCCCGGGCCAGAGGCGGGTCAGGGCGTGCTCGTAGGCGGTGCGGAAGCGGGCTTCGGCCTTGCCGTTCGTGAACTCGCTGATTCGCATGGTACATGTGTATCACACGAATGATACGCGTGTACCAACGTGCGCCGGGGCAAGGGAGGCCGAAACGCCCGTCCTGGCCCACCACCTGGACGAGCCGTTCCGGGCGCCGCGAAGTCAGGGCCTCAGGCTCTGGTACAGCCCGTCCGCCCACTGCTCGGTGAACTCGCAGAGGTGGCTGGGGTCGGAGCCCTTGGGGGACTGCATCACCGCCGAGGCGAAGCCGCCGTTGTCCGTGGGCCACTCGACGCGGCAGAAGACGATGCCGTTGTTGCTGGGCTTGTCGTCGATGTACTCCTGGCCGGTCACGGCGTTCGCGATCCGCACCGGGTGCGAGTTCGGTTGGACGGTGTACGGGCCCCGGTAGGTCTGCGCACTGGCGAAGTTGTACGGGAGGCGGGGGGAGCCGTCGGTCCACCAGTCGCACCGGCGCCGTTCGGGCTTGACGTCCTCGTGGCCCTGGCTGGTGAGCCCGAGCTTGGCGGCGAGGTCGGAGGAGACGCGGCAGGGGGTCGGCAGGTCCGGGAGGCCGGGCGCCGAGCTGCTCGACGGGCTGCTCAGCGGCAGCCCGGAGGCGGTGGCCCCGGCCGCGGCCTCGGGCTGATCGGTCCCGTCGTCCCCGGGGAGCGTGGCGACCAGCACCCCGACCACCGCGGCCAGCACGGCGCCGACGATCACGCCCATGGTCGTCCGGGCCGAGCGCGACCTCGGGGCGTCCGTCGGCGCCGTCACCGCGAGGTCCTGCACCGCGGGCGCGGGCGTGGACACGGGCGTGGACGCGGTCACGGTCACGGGCGCGGTCACGGGCGTGGACGCGGTCACGGTCACGGGCGCAGCGGTCGGCGCCGGGAGCGGATGGTCGAGCACCGTGGGCACGTTCGGGACGGACCGGTCGAGCATCGCCAACGCCTGTGCCGTGCTGGGTCGTTGCTCCGGTTCCTTCGCCAGCAGCGCCAGGATCAGCGGCGCCAGCCGACCGGCGTTGCGCGGCGGCGCGGGCGGGTCGAACAGGACGGCGGTCAGCGAGGCCGTCGCCGAGTCCCGGCGGAACGGCGAGACGCCCTCGACCGCCTGGTACAGGGTGACACCGAGGGAGAACAGGTCGGAGGCGGCCTGCCCGTCCACGCCGCGCGCCCGCTCGGGCGCGATGTACTCGATCGAGCCGATGAACGCCCCGGTCGCGGTGAGCGTCGTGTCGGCCTGGTGGACGGCGATCCCGAAGTCCGCGAGCAGCACCTCGCCGTCGTCGGCGAGCATCACGTTGGCGGGCTTGACGTCCCGGTGCACCACCCCGGCCGCGTGGGCGGCGCCGAGGGCGGTCAGCAGGGCGCGGGCGACCGCGGCCGCCCGCTCGACCGGCAGCGGCCCGTGCGCGGCCAGCCGGTCGCCCAGCGAGCCGCCCGACACCAGCTGCATCACCATCCACGGCATGCCGTCCTCGACCAGCACGTCGTGGACGGACACGATGTGCGGCCGGTCGCGCAGCCGGGCGGCGTTGCGCGCCTCGCGCTCGGCCCGGGCCAGCCGTTCGGCCCGCTCGCCGTCCGAGGTCGCGGGCGGCAGCCACAGCTGCTTGACGGCCACGTCGATGCCCAGCGTCTCGTCGTGGGCCTGCCAGACCCGCCCGAAGCCGCCGGCCCCCAGCTGCCGGACGAGCCGGTAGCGACGGCCGATCAGCCGTCCTGGTATCGCCTCTTCGGTCACGGCCCCGCCCCGTTCTCGATCGCCGCCGACGTCCCCGATGCCGTCGATGCCGCCGCGTGCCGACAGTACGGGCAGGGCTCCGGGTGGATCAACCGACCGTCCTACGTGTCACATCTGCTTGTCGGGATCCGTCGGTGCGGCAGAGGAGCGATGGAGCACCCTCGACGACACGAAGGGACACCCAGCGAGATGCTGACGAACATCATGTACGTGACGGTCTACGTCACCGACCAGGACCGCGCCCTGGAGTTCTACACCGACCGGCTCGGCCTGGAGAAGCGCATCGACCACCCGGGCCCCGACGGGCGCTTCCTGACCGTGGCCACCCCGGGCAGCCCGGTGGAGATCATCCTCTGGCCGCACGCCCCGGCCGCCGGCCAGCCGGCCTCGCGCCTGCCGGGTGTCACTCCGGGGCCGGTCTTCCTCGAATCGGACGATCTGCGGGCGGACTTCAAGGTGCTGAGCGGGCGCGGCGTCACCTTCGAGCAGTCCGAGCCGGAGGACTACGGCTTCGGCATCCGCGTCGAAGCCGTGGACCCGGACGGCAACCGCATCTCGCTGCGCCAGCGCGCCGCCTGGATGGGCGGCGACAAGGGCTGAGCAAGCCGGGCCGCCGGTCGGCCCCCGGGCCCGCCGCCACCCCTCCCGCTGCGGGGGTTAACACCCGTACGGGAGGGGTGCTTTCCCCGTTCTGCGGCTCCGCCCGGCGGGCCAGACTCGGGGCATGCCCACACAGTCCGTGACGATGACCAAGGCCGCGGCCGCTCCGGCGTCCGCCGCCCCGCAGCCGGAGGGCGGCGGCAGTGACTTCGCCCAGTTGAGCCGCCGGATCGCCGCCGAGGGTCTGCTGGACCGCCGCCCCGGCTACTACGCGGCCCGCATCGGGCTGGTGCTCTTCGCGTTCGTCGACGGCTGGTGCGCCCTGTACGCGATCGGCGACACCTGGTGGCAGCTCGCCCTGGCGGCCGTGATGGCCGCGGTCTTCGCCCAGGTCGCGCTGCTGTCGCACGATCTGGCGCACCGCCAGGTGTTCAGTCGGCGGGTGCCCAGCGAGGTCGGCGGCCGGATCGCCGCCAACCTGCTGATGGGCATGAGCTACGGCTGGTGGATGAACAAGCACACCCGCCACCACGCCAACCCCAACCACGAGGAGCGCGACCCGGACGTCTCGCCCGACCTCGTCGTGTGGTCCCAGCGGCAGGCCCGGCAGGCGAGCGGCCTCGCCCGGTTCATCGGCCGCCGGCAGGCGTACCTGTTCTTCCCGCTGCTCCTGCTGGAGGGCCTCAACCTCAGCTTCAACAGCTTCCGCGCGCTGCGCGGCCCGGCGGTGAAGCGGCCGGTGCTGGAGGGCGTCCTGCTGGTCGTCCACTTCGCGGCCTACTTCGGCCTGGTCTTCGGCGCGCTGCCGTTCGGCAAGGCCCTGGCCTTCGTCGCCGTGCACCAGGCGCTGCTCGGCGTCTACCTGGGCTGCGTCTTCGCGCCGAACCACAAGGGCATGCTGATGGTGACGCCCGGGATGCGGCTCGACTTCCTGCGCCGCCAGGTGCTCACCTCGCGCAACGTCCGCGGCGGGCCGCTGCTCGACGTGGTGATGGGCGGCCTCAACTACCAGGTGGAGCACCACCTGTTCCCCAGCATGCCGACCCCCGCGCTCGGGCGGGCGGCCCGGATCACCCGGGAGTTCTGCGCGGAGAAGGACATCCCGTACTACGAGACCGGGCTGCTCCGCTCCTACCGGGAGATCCTCACCCACCTGCACCGCACGGGCGAGCCGATCCGCTCCGGCGACTGAGCGACGCCGCCCGGGCCCGTGCGAGGGGCTGCGGCGCGAGGCGGGGCGATGCGGCGCGAGGCGGGGCGATGCGCAGGAAGTCGGCGGGGTCGACTTCCTGCGCATCGGAAGCGGTCGCGAGGTTCAGAGGGAGTATCCGCTGACTCTGGTCAGCCGGAAGCCTTGGGCCACTTGGTCGTTGAAGGTCTGCTGGTACTGGTCGGCGCTGAGGCGGTGGAAGGCGGCGAACGGCGGTGTGCTCTGCTGTTCGAAGATGGCGGCGTAGTGGTCGCCGCCGTCGAAGGTGTAGCCGCTGACGTCGATCGGGCGGAAGCCTTGGGCCACTTGGTCCTTGAAGGTCTGCTGGTACTGGTCGGCGCTGAGGCGGTGGAAGGCCGCGAACGGCGGGCCGTTCCGCTGCTCGAAGATGGCGGCGTAGAGGTCGCCACCGTTCACCGCGTAGCCGCTGACGTGGACGGGGCGGAAGCCCTGGGCGACTTGGTCGTTGAAGGTCTGCTGGTACTGGTCGGCGCTGAGGCGGTGGAAGGCCGCGAACGGCGGGCCGCTCTGCTGTTCGAAGATGGCGGCGTAGAGGTCGCCACCGTTCACCGCGTAGCCGCTGACGTCGATCGGGCGGAAGCCCTGGGCGACTTGGTCGTTGAAGGTCTGCTGGTACTGGTCGGCGCTCAGGCGGTGGAAGGCCGCGAACGGCGGCCCGTCGCGCTGCTCGAAGATGGCGGCGTAGCGGTCAACCGCATCGACGGCGTAGCCGCTCACCCACACGGGGCGGAAGCCCTGTCCGGTGAGGGTGTCGAAGGTCTGCTGGTACTGGTCGGCGGTCAGGTCGTGGACCGCGTGGAACGAGGGGCCCTGGCTCTGCTCGAAGATCGCGGCGAAGCGTTGGGACGTGCCCGTCAGTGGGTCGGCGGATGCGCAGACGATCTCGCCGGTGTCCTGGTTGGCCTGGCAGAAGCCTTTGAGCAGTTGCACCTCCACGGTCGTGTTGTTGCCGCTGCCGCCGAGGTGCACCACCGAGAAGCCCCCGCTGGTGGCGCCCGTCGCGGCGGGGGTCACGCTCTCTTCGTAGGAGTTCGCCCCGGTGAAGGGGTTGTCCCAGTGGAAGCTCATTTCGCCCTGGCGGACGCCGTCAACGTCCTCGATCTGATAGGTGACCCGGCCTTCGGTGCCGGTGAGGAATCCGTCCGACTCCGATTCCCATTCCCCCCTGTCCCCGATGAGCTGTGGCGGCTGGGTGGTGAAGACACCCGGGCCGATTTCCGTGGCGGTGAGCCTGAGGTTCAGCACCCCGGCGAAGTTCTGGAGCGTGACGTGGGTCGAGCGGGCAGCCATCGTCTCCTCCCGTCATTCGTTCGTTTACATACCTCGAATCTACGCCTCAGGGCCGACCCTGCCCACTCGGCCAACTGCCGCGGCCGGCAACGCCGCAGAGGCGCACGCCACCCGTTGACGGACCGTGACGACGGTTACCCTCGGCCACCGCACGCGGAACCCGTCGAGGCCGGGCGGGGGCATCCGGCCGGGCGGATACGGCTTGAACGGGCGCAGGAGGCCGCCCGCCGCGACCGCCGCGATGGCGAAGCGGACACGGCTTCCCGGGCGGGGCCGTAGCTACGGTTTCCGTACGGATCAGGAGAACGCGGGCGGGGAGTGGGAAGTCGATGGGGTCGACTTCCCACTCCTGGGACGTGTGGAGGGTCAGGCGTGGTGGTCGAACTCGCCGGCCTTGAGGCCGCTGAGGAGGGCGGCGAGGGCGGCCGGGGTGGTGTGGAGGATGAGGTGGCCTTCGTCGGACTCGCGGAGTTCGATGGCGCCGTCGGCCACACGCACCTCCACGCACTCATTGTTTGCGGCGCTGTAGCTGGACTTCTGCCACTCTGACTTACGCATACGGCATTACATCCTTCATGACGGATCGAACGAAATCACGTGATCCTTCTTCGGAGAGTGCCGTGGAGTCCAGGGTGGAGAAGATCGCCCGGTGCTTGGCCAGGTCCGCTGGGGAGTCGAAGAAGAGTGCACCTTGAGCCACGTCCATCTGGATGGTGTCCAGCTCGGGAACGGGCCCTTCGGCGAAGGTGAGGTTCTCGCCGAAGCCTGGAAAGGTGTCGACGGCGAACGGCACGACGCGGACTGAGATGCCTGGCTGCTCCGAGGCGCTGAGGAGCGATTCGAGCTGGTCTGCGAGGACTTTGGGGCCGCCGAACTGCATCCTCAGCGCTGCCTCATGGACGAAGACCTGGATGGGAATCGCACTGGAGCTCACGACTTCCTGCCGCTTGAGTCGAAAGGCCGTCCTGGTGTCGATCTCTTGTGACGGCAGCGGAGGAAAGATCCGAGCGAACACAGCCGATGCGTAGTCGTTGGTCTGTAGCAGGCCGGGCACGAAGGTCGTCGTACAGATGGTCAGTCGGGCGGCCCGGCTTTCAAGCTCGGCGACCTCAAGGAAGTCGATGGTGAGTGTGCCGCGATACTTCTCCCACCAGCCCTTCTCGCGCTCCGAAGCCATGTCGACAAGGGCGTTGATCAGTGGCTGGTTGGCGCACTTGCAGGCCGAGGCGACGGTCCGCAGGCGCTCGGGACTGACGCCGATCTTCGCCTTCTCCATCTGTGTCATCTGCCCGGGGCTGATACCGAGAGTGCGAGCGAGTTGGCTGCCACCGAGACCGGCCTGCTCCCGCATTCTCCGCAGCTCAGTGCCGATTCGGCGTTGGCGGAGAGTCGGATTCGAGCGAAGGGGCATGGTGTCCTCTCTACCGGTGCTGGGGCCAGTGTGCCGCGCTGGGAGCGCGAAGGTCCATCTGGGCCGGTCTCCACGATAGAGGGAATTTTGAGGCGAAGGCCTCAAAATACAGGCACGCTGCGCTATCGTCGTTCTCACCTCGATCCGACGGATCGTCAGTAACGCTTGCCAGCAAGCGCCGCAGAGCAGCCATGCCCATCTGCCTGGCCTGGCTCACGGCGACATCCATCCGCCGGATTCCCCTTCTCAGCCACGCCCGGGAGAACTCCCATGCGTCACCTCAACACGCCCTCGCTCGCCCTCGGCCGTCAGGCCCTCCAGGACGCCATGGTCCGCCTCGGCTGGCCCGCCTCCACCATCTTCGAGGCCGAACTCTGCCTCTACGAACTCCTCGTGAACGCCTGGCGGCACGGCGACACCCCCGCCCCCGTCGTCCAGATCCTCGCGATGACCCGCAACACCCTCCGGGTCTCCGTCTCCGACGAGAGCCCGCTCTTCCCCGACCTCCACGCCCCCTCCGTCCTCGCCGAGTCCGGGCGCGGCCTCCAGCTGGTCGAGGGCCTCACCACCCGCTGGGGCGTCGACCCCCGGGAGCACGGCAAGTCGATCTGGTTCGAGTGCGCCCTGAAAGCGCCTGGTTGTATCCCCGGCATAGCCGGGAGGAATTCGGAGGTTATTCCTGGGTCCAATGGCTTACCTGGC
>NZ_JBVHYH010000098.1:7407-30474 GCF_055569135.1 Kitasatospora sp. NPDC029367 | reverse complement strand
AGCAGTTCCGCGAGTGCGGTGGGGTTGGAGGTGTCGCAGGCGGTGATGGTGACGGTGGTGGCGCCGAGGGTGGTGAGTTCGTCCCTGAGCTCTGGTGCGCCGGGTGCGGTGGGTCCGCGGCGGCTGGTGAGGAGGAGGTGGCGGGCTCCGTGGGTGGTGACGAGGTGGCGGGCGAGGTGTGCGGCGAGGGTGCCGGTGCCGCCGGTGATGAGGATGGTGCCGTTGGGGTCGAGGGTGGGTGCGGTGGTGTGTGGCGGGGTGGTGGGGGTGAGCCGGGGGGCGAGGAAATCGCCGTTGCGGAGGGCGAGTTGGGGTTGGCCGGTGGTGAGGGCGGCGGTGATGGTGTCGGGGTGGGGGGTGTCGCCGTGGTGGTCGAGGAGGGTGAAGGTGTGGGGGTGTTCGCTTTGTGCGGTGCGGATGAGTCCCCAGGTGGTGGCGGCGGGGAGGTCGGTGATGGGGTCGTCGGGGTGGGTGGCTATGGCGCCGCGGGTGACGACCACGAGGTGGGCGTTGTCGGGGTGGTCCTGGGCGAGCCATTCCTGCACGCGGGCGAGCGTCTGCTCGGCGATGAGGTGGGCGGCGGCGACCGGGTCGCCGGACGGGGCGGTGTCGCCCTCGGGCCGCACGACCAGCACATCGGCCGCCCCGGTCGCCGGCTCCGTCGCACTGGGCACGTCGACCGGCGACCACTCCACCAGGAACGGCAGGCCCGGGTCCGCGCCGGTGCGTAGGCGCGCGGGGTCGACCGGACGCAGGGCGAGCGAGGCGATGTCCGCGACGGGCGCGCCCGTCGTGTCGGTGACGGTGATGGAAACGCTGCCCGTCCCGGCGGGCGAGAGCCGCACCCGGACACCGTCCGCGCCGACGGCGTGCAGGGACACGCCGCTCCAGCTGAACGGCAGGACACTCTCGGGGTGGTTGCCGAGCAGACCGAGGGCGATGGGGTGCAGTGCGGCGTCCAGTAGGGCCGGATGCAGGCAGAAGCGCTGGGCCGTGGGCTGCTCGGAGTCGGGGAGGGCGACGGTCGCGTAGACGTCGTCGCCGAGCCGCCAGGCCGCGCGCAGGCCCTGGAAGGCCGGTCCGTAGTCGTAGCCCCTGGCGCTCAGGCGCTCGTAGGCGTCCGTGAGGTCGATCGCGACGGCTCCGGCGGGCGGCCAGGCGGCGGACTGCGGGGGCGCGGCCGTGGGCGCGGTGGTGGGCGCTTCGGCGGTGAGCGACCCGCCGGCCCGGCGGGTCCACGGTGTGTCGCCCGAGGCGTCGGTCGGACGGGAGTAGACCGCGAAGGATCGGCGGCCTTCGGCGTCGGGTTCGCCCACCACGGCCTGGAGTTGGACGGCCTCGCCGTCGGAGAGGACGAGCGGGACCTCCAGCGTGAGGTCCTCGACGTGCCCGCAGCCGACCTCCAGCCCGGAGCGCAGGGCCGTCTCCAGGTAGGTGGTGCTCGACAGCAGTACGGTCCCGTGCACGGCGTGGTCGGCGAGCCACGGGAGGCCGGTGGTGGACACCTGGCCGGTGAGGATGTGCCCCTGGCCGTCGGCGAGTTCCACGGCGGAGACGACCAGCGGGTGGTCCGTGCCGGTCTGCCCGAGGGCACCGGTGCCCGTGGCCGCGGGGTGCAGCCAGTACGGCGCGTGCTGGAACGGGTACGCGGGCAGGGGCGGGCGCGGGCCGGTGTGCGGGGTGCCGGCGACGGGCAGGCCCGCGATCCTGCCCTGGGCCAGGGCGGTCGCCAGCTGCGAAGGACCGCCGTGGTTGCGCCGGAGCGTGGCGATCGTGGCCACCGTGGTGTCGGTGGTGTCGGCGGTTTGTTGGATGGGGGTGGTGAGGACGGGGTGGGGGCTGGTTTCGATGAAGTGGGTGTGGCCGGTGTGGAGGAGGTGCTGGGTGACGGTGTGGAGTTGGACGGGGTGGCGGAGGTTGTCGTACCAGTAGTGGGCGTCGAAGGTGGGGGTGGTGCCGGGGTGGGTGGTGGAGTGGAAGGGGATGGTGGGGGTGGTGGGTCGGAGGTCGTTGAGGGTGGTGAGGAATCGGTCGCGGAGGGGTTCGATGTGGGGTGAGTGGGAGGCGTAGCCGATGGGGACGGGTCGGGCTTGGATGCCTTGGTTCCGGTAGTGGGTGATGAGGGTGTGGAGGGTGGTGAGGTCGCCGGAGACGACGGTGTTGTGGGGGGAGTTGTGGGCGGCGATGGTGAGGCCGGGGGGGAGGGTGATCTGGTCGGGGGGGAGGGGGATGGCGGCCATGCCGCCGGTGTCGGTGATGGTGTGGGCGATGAGGCCGCGGTGGGTGATGGTGCGGGCGGCGTCGTGGAGGGTGAGGGCGCCGGCGATGTGGGCGGCGGCTATTTCGCCTTGGGAGTGGCCGATGACGGCGTCGGGGTGGATGCCGTGGTGTTGCCAGGTGCGGGCGAGGGCGACGGTGACGGCGAAGATGGCGGGTTGGACGACGTCGACGCGGTTGAGGTCGGGGGCGCCGGGTTCGGCGCGCAGGACGTCGAGGAGGGACCAGCCGGTGTGGGGCCTGAGGGCTTCGTCGCAGGCGTGGAGGTGTTCGGCGAAGACGGGTGAGGTGTCCAGCAGGGCGAGGCCCATGCCGGGCCATTGGGTGCCGTGGCCGGGGAACACGAACACCGTCTTCCCCGGAACAGCGGTGCCCCGGACGAGCCGGGCGTCCGGCTGATCGGCGGCCAACGCCCTCAGCCCGTCGAGGAGTTCGCCACGCGTGGTGGCGACGACGGCGGCGCGGTGGGTGAAGCCGGCGCGGGTGTCGAGCGCGGCGGCGACGGCGGCGGGGGTGAGTTCGGGGTGGGCTTCGACGTGGTCCGCCAGCCGTTCGGCGTGCTGCCGCAGGGCGGCCGGGGTCCTGGCCGAGAGCGGCCAGGTGACCGGTGTCGCGTCGGCCGTGCCGGTGGGGTGCGACGGTTCCTCGGCCTGAGGCACCGGCCGTGTGGCGGGGGCCTGTTCGAGGATGACGTGGGCGTTGGTGCCGCTGATGCCGAAGGAGGAGACGGCGGCGCGGCGCGGCCGGCCGTGCGTGGGCCAGTCGCGGTTCTCGGTCAGGAGCTCGACCTTGCCCGTGCTCCAGTCGACGTGCGGGGACGGTGCGTCGACGTGCAGGGTCCTGGGCAGGACCTCGTGGCGCATCGCCTCGATCATCTTGATGATGCCGGCGACGCCGGCGGCGGCCTGGGTGTGGCCGATGTTGGACTTCACCGAGCCGAGCCAGAGCGGGTGTTCGCGGTCCTGCCCGTAGGTGGCGAGCAGGGCCTCCGCCTCGATGGGGTCGCCGAGCCTGGTCCCGGTGCCATGGGCCTCCACCACGTCCACGTCGGTGGCGGCGAGCCCGGCGCCGGCCAGGGCCTGACGGATCACCCGGCGCTGGGCGGCGGCGCTGGGCGCGGTGAGGCCGTTGGAGGCGCCGTCCTGGTTGACGGCGCTGCCGCGTACGACCGCGAGGATCTGGTGGCCGTTGCGGCGGGCGTCGGAGAGCCGTTCGACCAGCAGCAGGCCGACGCCCTCGCTCCACACCACGCCGTCGGCGGCGGCCGCGAAGGACTTGGAGCGCCCGTCGGGGGCCAGGCCGCGCTGGCGGCTGAACTCGACGAAGGCGTTCGGGGTGGCCATCACCGTGACCCCGCCGGCGAGGGCGAGGTCGCACTCGCCGTTGCGCAGCGCGCGGGCGGCCAGGTGCAGGGCGACCAGCGACGAGGAGCACGCGGTGTTGACGGTCAGCGCGGGTCCGGCGAGGTCGAGCGCGTACGACACCCGGCCGGACGCGACGCTCGTCTGGGTGCCGGCGAGCAGGAACCCCTCGAAGCCGTCGGGTGCCGCCTGCATGAGCCGGTTGCCGTAGTCGTCGTACATGACGCCGGTGAAGACGCCGGTGTGGGTGCCGCGCAGGGTGGTGGGGTCGATGCCGGCGTTCTCGAGGGTCTCCCAGGCGGTTTCGAGGAGGAGACGCTGTTGCGGGTCGGCGGCGAGGGCCTCGCGGGGGCTCATGCCGAAGAACTCGGGGTCGAAGTCGGCGGCGTCGTGGAGGAATCCGCCGTGGCGGGTGTAGCTGGTGCCGGGGTGGTCGGGGTCGGGGTGGTAGAGGGCGTCGAGGTTCCAGCCGCGGTCGGTGGGGAACTCGCCGATCGCGTCGACGCCGTCGGTCACCAGTCGCCACAGGTCCTCGGGGGAACGGACGCCGCCGGGGTAGCGACAGGCCATGCCCACGATCGCGACGGGCTCGTCGTTCCGCACCCGGGTGGTGGTGACCTCGTCGGTGCGGCCGGTGCCGGTGATCCGCTCGCCGAGGTACCGGGCGAGCGCGGCGGCGGTCGGGTGCTCGAACACCACCGTGGCGGGCAGCCGGAGGCCGGTGGCGGCGTTGACGCGGTTGCGCAGTTCGACGGTGGTGAGGGAGTCGAGACCCTGTTCGCGCAGGGCCCGATCCGGTTCGACCGTCGCGGGATCGTCGTGGCCGAGCACCTCGGCGGCCTTGGCGCGGACGAGGTCGAGCAGCGCCGCCTCCCGCTCGGTCGGGGGCAGTTCGGCGATCCTCCGGGCGGACGCGGCGGACGCGGCGGGCCGCGCGGCGGTGCTGCGGGCGTGGGCCGGCCCGCCGGTGCGGGGCAGCAGGCGGCGCAGCAGCGGGGGGATCCCGCCCCGGTCGTGCTCGGCCCGGACCGCCGCGAGGTCGAGCCGGGCCGGCAGCGTGACCGGCCGGCCGGCGGCGAGCGCGGCGTCGAACAGGGCGAGCGCGTCCTCGGCGGGCATCGCCGCGAGTCCGCCGCGGCGCAGCCGGGCCTGGTCGGAGTCGCTGATCCGCCCCGCCATACCGGCGGAGTCGGCCCACAGGCCCCAGCCGAGTGAGACGGCGGGCAGGCCGGAGGCGCGGCGGTGTTGGGCGAGGGCGTCGAGGAAGGCGTTGGCGGCGGCGTAGTTGGCCTGGCCGGCACCGCCGAGGGTGGCGATCGCGGAGGAGAAGAGCACGAACGCGGTGAGCGGCAGCTCCCGGGTGAGTTCGTGCAGGTTCCAGGCCGCGTCCGCCTTGGGGCGCAGGACGGCGTCGGTCCGCTCGGGGGTGAGGGAGGTGACGGTCCCGTCGTCGAGGACGCCGGCGAGATGGACGACGGCGCGCAGCGGTCGGTCGGCCGGGACGGCTGCCAGCACCGCGGCCAGCGACTCCGGGTCGGCGGCGTCGGCGGCGGTGACGGTGACCTCGGCGCCCAGGGCGCGCAGTTCCTCCGCCCGTTCGGCGGCGCCGTCGGCGGCGGGGCCGCGCCGGCTGACGAGGACGAGGTGTCGGACCCCGTGGGCGGTCACCAGGTGCCGGGCGACCAGGGTGCCGAGGCCGCCGGTGCCGCCGGTGAGCAGCACGGTGCCGTCGAGCACGGTGCCGTCGGGGGTGGCGCCGTCGAGCACGGTGTTGTCGGGGGTGGTGCCGTCGGGGGCGGGGGCGCCGTCCGGCCCGGCCGTGGTGAGCGGGGCCAGCCGGGGGACCTTCACCGTCCCGGCCCGGAGCGCCAGTTGGGGTTCGCCGGTACCGACGGCGGCGGGGACCGCGCGGGCCGAGGCCGGGTCGTCGTCCAGGTCGAGCAGGACGATCCGGTCGGGGTGCTCGGTCTGCGCGGAGCGGACGAGGCCCCAGACGGCGGCGGTCGCGGGGGACGGTGCCGGCGCCGTGTCGTCCACGGCGGCGGCGCCCCGGGTGGTGATCACCAGCCGCGCGTCGGCGAGGCGTTCGTCGGCGAGCCACTCCTGGACGAGCGCCAGCGCCTGCCCGGTGAGCCGGTGCGCGGCGTCGGCGGGGGTGCCGGGCGCCGTGCCGTCCGGTCCGAGGTCGTCGGTGTGCAGCGGTCCGGCGAGGACCAGGTCGGGGACGGGGGCGCCGCCGACGACCGCCTCGCGCAGCGCGGCGAGGTCCGGGTAGGACTCCGCGGTCGGGCCGTCCGCCGGCGCGGGCCCGAGGACGGCCCACCGGGCGGCCTCGGGTGCGCCGAGCGGCAGCGGCCGCCACTCCACGGTGTACAGGTTCCGTACGGTGCGGCCGGGGGCGAGCCGTGCGACGGCGACTGGCCGCAGCGCGAGGGTGCCGACGGCGAGCACCGAGCTGTCGGTCTCGTCGGTCACGGTCACCTCGACGGTGTCGGCTCCGGCCGAGGCCAGCCGGACCCGCAGCGGTTCCCCTGCGGAGGAGCCCGAACCCGGTGCCGAACCCCGTGCCGAACCCGGTGCCGAACCCCGTGCCGAACCCCGTGCCGAACCCCGTGCCGAACCTCGTGCCGAACCCGAACCCGAGCCGCGGCCCGGAGCCGGACCGGAGCCCGCGTCGGCCTGCGCCGCCGCCCCCGTCGCGAAGCCGGTCCAGGAGAACGGCAGGAGCAGCTGCCCGGAGTCCCCCCGGAGCATCCCGGTGGCGGCCAGCGGGTGCAGCGCGGCGTCGAGCAGCGCGGGGTGCGGGGCACCCCGCCCGGTGTCCGTCCGCAGTTCCGCCGGGAGGGTCACCTCGGCGAACAGGTCCTCGCCCAGCCGCCAGGCCGCCCGGACGTTCCGGAACGCCGGTCCGTACTCGTAGCCCTGCTCGTGGAGGTGGTCGTACAGCTCGGCGACGTCGAGTTCGGTGGCTCCGTGCGGCGGCCACTCCCCGCCCGGGACCACGTCCGCGCCCGGGCCGGCGGGCGCAGCGGCCGAGACGAACCCGGCCGCGTGCCGCGTCCACTCCGCGCTGCCCTGGCGCGCGTACAGCCGCACCGGGCGGCGTCCGGCCCCGTCGGAGCCGCCCACGACGACCTGGAGCCGGACCTCGCCGTCCTCGGGGACGGTGAGCGGTGCCTCCAGGGTGAGTTCGTCGACGGTGCCGCAGCCCACCTCCGACCCGGCCCGTACGGCGAGGTCCAGCAGCGCGGTGCCGGGCAGCAGGACGGTGCCGCGCAGCGCGTGGTCGGCCAGCCAGGGCCGGGTCGCGATGGACAGCTGCCCGGTGAACACGTGCCCGTCGCCGTCGGCGAGTTCCGTCACGGTGTCCAGGAACCGGTGCCCGAGGGCGTTGGCGCCGCGCGCGGCCGGCTCGATCCAGTAGCGCTGCCGCTGGAACGGGTAGGTCGGCAGGTCGCCGGGGTCCGCCGGGGCGTCGCGGAGGACGGCCCGCCAGTCGACCCGCACGCCCTGGGTGTGCACCCGACCGAGCGCTGCCGCGAACCGGTCCCAGCCGCCGTCGTCGCGGCGCAGCGACTCGGCGACCACGGCGCCGGCGGCGCCCGCCGCCTCCACGGTCTGCTCGATCGCCTGGGTGAGCACCGGGTGCGGGCTGACCTCGATGAAGGTGCGGTAGCCCTCGGCCGCCAGCTCCCGGATCACCGGCTCGAACTCGACCTGGTGGCGCAGGTTGCGGTACCAGTACTCGGCGCCGGTCTCGAACGGCTGCTGCCGCACCCCTTGCACGGTGGAGCGGAAGGCGGTCCGCGGTGTGCGGGGGGTGATCGGCGCGAGCACCTCCGCGAGCCGGTCCCGGACGGCCTCCACGTGCGCGGTGTGCGAGGCGTAGTCGATGGGCACCCGCCGGGCCCAGACGCCGGCCTCGGCGCAGTGCGCGGCCAGCTCCTCCAGGGCGGCGAGGTCGCCGCCGACGACGGTGGAGGAAGGGCCGTTCAGCGCGGCCACGGTCAGCCGGCCGTCCCAGCGGGCGATCAGTCCGGTCACCTGGTCCAGGGGGCGGGCCACCGACAGCAGGCCGCCGGTGTGCGCCAGCGGCAGCAGCTCGCGTCCGCGCAGCGCGACCACCCGCGCGGCGTCGGGCAGTGACAGTGCGCCGGCGACGTAGGCGGCGGCGATCTCTCCCTGGGAGTGGCCCATCACCGCGTCGGGCTCCACCCCGGCGGCCCGCCAGAGCGCGGCGAGGGCCGCCACGACCGCGAAGGTCGTGCACTGGATCACGTCCGACCGGTCCATCCCGGGAGCCCCCGGTGCGCCGGCCAGGACGTCGCGCACCGACCAGTCCAGGTACGGCTGGAGGGCGTCGGCGCAGGCGAGGAGTTCCGTCCGGAAGGCCGGCGAGGACTCCATCAGCCCGGCGGCCATGCCCGCCCACTGCGAGCCCTGCCCGGGGAAGACGAACACGACCTTGCCCCGGTCGGCCGCCGTGCCCCGTTCGAGGCCGGGCGCCGGTTCGCCGTTCGCGAGCGCGGCCAGGCCGGCTCCCAGGGCGGCCCGGTCGGTGCCGGTGAGGACGGCGCGGTGGGTGAACGCGGGGCGGCCGGTGGCGAGTGCCCGGCCGATGCCGGGCAGCGCGTGGTCCGGGGCGGTGTCGAGGTGGCGGCGCAGCAGCTCGGCCTGGGCGCGCAGGCCCTGCTCGTCGGGCGCCGAGACCAGCCACGGCACGGCGGTGTCGGCGCCGGGCGTGACGGGTCGGAGGTCGCCGTCCCCCGTTTCGCCGTCCCCCGTTTCGTCGGCCGCGGGCTCGCGGACCGCGGGGATCCCGGGGGCCGCAGGGGCCTCGGGGGCCTCTTCGAGCACCAGGTGCGCGTTGGTGCCGCTGATCCCGAACGACGACACGGCCGCCCGCCGGACGGCCGTGTCGGGCCACGGCCGCGCCTCGGTCAGCAGCCGGACGGTGCCCGCCGACCAGTCGACCTGACGGGTCGGCCGGTCCACGTGCAGGGTGCGGGGCAGGGCCCGGTGGCGTAGAGCCATCACCATCTTGATCAGGCCGCCGACGCCCGCCGCGGCCTGCGCGTGCCCGATGTTGGACTTGAGGGAGCCCAGCCACAGCGGAGCGTCGGCGGGCCGGTTCCGTCCGTAGGTGTCGATCAGGGCCTGGGCCTCGATGGGGTCGCCGAGCCTGGTGCCGGTGCCGTGCGCCTCGACGGCGTCCACGTCGGCGGGTCCGAGCCCGGCGTCGGCGAGTGCCTGGCGGATCACCCGTTCCTGGGACGGCCCGTTGGGCGCGGTCAGCCCGTTGCTCGCCCCGTCGGAGTTGACGGCGGAGCCGCGGATCAGGGCGAGGACGCGGTGGCCGTTGCGCCGCGCGTCCGAGAGCCGCTCCAGCACCAGCATCCCGGCACCCTCGGCCCAGGCGGTGCCGTTCGCGCTGTCGGAGAAGGCTTTGCACGTGCCGTCGGCGGACAGCCCCTGCTGCCGGCTGAACTCGACGAAGATCCCGGGGGAGGCCATCACGGTCACGCCGCCCGCGAGCGCGAGCGGGCAGTCCCCGTTGCGCAGGGCCCGGGCCGCGAGGTGCAGCGCCACGAGTGAGGACGAGCAGGCGGTGTCCACGGTGAGCGCGGGGCCCTGGAGCCCCAGGGTGTACGCGATCCGGCCGGAGGCGACGCTCGCCGTCGTACCGGTCAGCAGGAAGCCCTCCAGGCCTTCGGCGCCCTCGGTCAGCCGGGGCCCGTACTCCTGGGACATCGCGCCGACGAACACGCCGGTCTGGCTCCGGCCCAGCGACAACGGGTCGATGCCGGCCCGTTCCAGAGCCTCCCAGGACACCTCCAGCAGCACCCGCTGTTGGGGGTCCATCGCCTGTGCCTCGCGCGGGCTGATGCCGAAGAACGCGGGGTCGAACCGGTCGGCGTCGGCGAGGAACCCGCCGCGGCGCACGGAGGAGGTGCCGGAGGCCGCCGACTCCGGGTCGAACAGGGCGTCGAGGTCCCAGCCCCGGTTCTCCGGGAAGTCGGAGGTCGCGTCCGTCCCGGTCTCCACCAGCCGCCACAGCTGCTCGGGTGTGCGCACGCCGCCGGGGAACCGGCAGGCCATTCCGACGATCGCGATCGGATCGTCGGCGTCCGCGGCCGGCCCGTTCGCCGGGTGGTCGGGCCGGTGCCCGGCCGTGGGCGCGGCGGTGCCGGGCGCCTCGGCGAGGCGGTCGCGCAGGTGATCGGCGAGGAGTCGCGGCGTCGGGTGGTTGAACAGCAGCGCGGCGGGCAGCTCCAGGCCCGTCGCCGTCACCAGCCGGTTCCGCAGCTCCACGGCGAGCGAGGAGTCGAAGCCGAGTTCCTTGAACGAGCGCCCGGAGGCGGGCTCCTCGCCGCCGGTGTGGCCGAGGACGGCGGCCGCGTTCCGGTGCACCAGGTCCAGCAGCGCCCGGCGCCGTTCGGCGGGTGGCAGCGCGGCCAGTGCCTCGGACACCGGGGGCGGGGCGGCGGTGTCCCGCTCCTGCTCGCCCGGGTCCGCGGCCGGTCCGTCGGGCGGTGTGTCGGCCGTGGTCCGCCGACCGGTTCCGGGCTCCAGCCAGTAGCGGCGCCGCTGGAAGGGGTAGGTCGGCAGGGAGATCCGCCGGGGCCGGGCGCCCTCGAAGAGCCGGGCCCAGTCGGCGTCCGCGCCGACGGTGTGCAGCCGTGCCAGCGAGGTGAGGAATGCCGTCCAGCCCGGCCGCTTGCGGTGCAGGGTGCCGGTGGTGACGGTCGTCGTACCGGTGTCGGTGGTGTCGGCGGTTTGTTGGATGGGGGTGGTGAGGACGGGGTGGGGGCTGGTTTCGATGAAGTGGGTGTGGCCGGTGTGGAGGAGGTGCTGGACGGTGGTGTGGAGTTGGACGGGGTGGCGGAGGTTGTCGTACCAGTAGTGGGCGTCGAAGGTGGGGGTGGCGCCGGGGTGGGTGGTGGAGTGGAAGGGGATGGTGGGGGTGGTGGGTCGGAGGTCGTTGAGGGTGGTGAGGAATCGGTCGCGGAGGGGTTCGATGTGGGGTGAGTGGGAGGCGTAGCCGATGGGGACGGGTCGGGCTTGGATGCCTTGGTTCCGGTAGTGGGTGATGAGGGTGTGGAGGGTGGTGAGGTCGCCGGAGACGACGGTGCTGTGGGGGGAGTTGTGGGCGGCGATGGTGAGGCCGGGGGGAAGGGGAGTGATCTGGTCGGGGGGGAGGGGGATGGCGGCCATGCCGCCGGTGTCGGTGATGGTGTGGGCGATGAGGCCGCGGTGGGTGATGGTGCGGGCGGCGTCGTGGAGGGTGAGGGCGCCGGCGATGTGGGCGGCGGCTATTTCGCCTTGGGAGTGGCCGATGACGGCGTCGGGGTGGATGCCGTGGTGTTGCCAGGTGCGGGCGAGGGCGACGGTGACGGCGAAGATGGCGGGTTGGACGACGTCGACGCGGTTGAGGTCGGGGGCGCCGGGTTCGGCGCGTAGGACGTCGAGGAGGGACCAGCCGGTGTGGGGTCGGAGGGCTTGGTCGCAGGCGTGGAGGTGTTCGGCGAAGACGGGTGAGGTGTCCAGCAGGGCGAGGCCCATGCCGGGCCATTGGGTGCCGTGGCCGGGGAACACGAACACCGTCTTCCCCGGAACACCGGTGGTCCGGCCGGTCACCGCCAGGGGCGCCGGGTCCTCGCCGGCCACCGCCGCCAGGCCGTCGAGGAGTTCCTCGCGGTCGGAGCCCAGGACGACGGCGCGGTGCTCGAACGACGAGCGCGTGGTCAGCAGTGACCAGCCGACCTCGACGGGGTCGAGCCGCCGCTCCTCGACGGCGGTCCGCAGGGCGGCGGCCTGCGCGCGCAGCGCGGTCCGGTCCCGTGCCGACAGCACCCACGGCACGACCCGCCCGTCGGCGGCCCCTGCCCCGGCCGTCGCCCGGGCACCGGTCGCGGGCTCCGCCTCCGGTGCCGGGTCCACGACCGGCTCCCCGGCGGTCCGGGGCGGCTCGGTGACCACCACGTGGCAGTTGGTACCGCCCATGCCGAACGAGTTGACGCCCGCGACCAGCGGCGCGTCCGGCCGCGGCCACGGCCCCGGCTCCGTGCGCACCTCGATGTTGAGCGCGACCGGGTCGATCATCGGGTTGGGCGTCTCGTAGTTCAGGCTGGCCGGGAGCCGGCGGTGCCGCACGCTGAGCGCGGTCTTGATGAGGCCGACGATCCCCGCCGCGCCCTCCAGGTGGCCGACGTTGGTCTTGGCGGAGCCGACCTGCAGCGGCCCGTCCGTGCGGGCGGTGGCGAGCGCGGCGCTCACCGAGGCGGCCTCGACCGGGTCGCCCACCTTGGTGCCGGTGCCGTGGAGTTCCACGTACTGGACGGAGCCGGGGGCGAGGCCGGCCCGGTCGTGGGCCAGGCGCATGACGTCCCGCTGGGCGTCGGCGCTGGGCACGGTCAGGCCGTCCGTCGCCCCGTCGTTGTTCATCGCGGAGCCGCGGATCACGCAGTAGATCCGGTCGCCGTCGGCCACCGCCCGGGCGAGCGGCTTGAGGACGACGAAGCCGCCGCCCTCGCCCCGGACGTAGCCGTTGGCGCGGGCGTCGAAGGTGTAGCAGCGGCCGTCCGGCGAGAGTCCGCCGAACCGTTCGGTCTCCACCGCGGTCGCCGTCGCGAGGTTGAGGTTGACGCCGCCGGCCATCGCCACGTCCGACTCGCCGGACAGCAGGCTCTCGCAGGCCAGGTGCACCGCGACCAGCGCCGAGGCCTGCGCGGCGTCCACGGTGAGGCTCGGGCCGCGCAGCCCGAGGGCGTAGGAGATCCGGTTGGCGATGATGCCGCGGCTGGTGCCGGTCAGCGAGTGCTGGTCGACGGCTTCGGGGCCGTGGTCGTGCAGCAGGGCGGCGTAGTCGTCGCCGATGGCTCCGACGAAGACGCCGACCGCCCGGCCGGCCAGGTCGGCGGGGACGGTCATCGCGTCTTCGAGGGATTCCCAGGCGAGTTCGAGCATGAGTCGCTGCTGCGGGTCCATGCTCGCCGCCTCGCGGGGCGAGATGCCGAAGAAGGCCGCGTCGAACCGGTCGACGCCGTCGAGGAACGCGCCGTGCCGGAGCCCGGCGGTCCGGCCGGCCTCGCCGCGCCAGCGGTCGGGCGGGGTCGCCGAGACGGCGCTGCGCCCGTCGGTGAGCAGCTGCCAGAACGCGGCCGGGTCCGGTGCCTGGGGCAGGCGGCAGGACAGTCCGACGATGGCGATCGCGGCGCCCTGTTCGGGGAGGGCTCCCCCGGGGACGGTGAAGTCGTCGGGCATGGGTCCTGGCCGCCTTCCTCGTACAGCTGAACATCGTCGGGTGACATGGGGAAACCGAGCGGCCAGGTCATTTCCTCGCCGCTCGGGGAAACGCCGGAACCGTGCGGCTCAGTCCTCCATGGAAATGGTCGCCACGCAGATCGTGGTGTGTTCGTCGGGCCGTTCGACGAACTTGAACGTCCGCGTTCCCGTCTTTCCGGCGTAGCGCCCGCTGACGCCGATCGCGGGGAAACTGTTGACGCGGAACTCGGTGCCGTTCGGGTCCTCCTGGGCGACCGGGCCGGTCCAGCTGATGACCCCGTCGGCGAGCGTCTCGGTGGCGGTCATCAGCTGCATCAGGCTGCCGTCCGCGGGGTTGCCGTAGACCACCGCCATGCCCTCCGACGTGGACACCAGCGTGCCGTCCGCGTCGTAGAGCTCCTCGGTGAACGTCAGGTGGTGCCCGACTCCGGGCCGGGTCTCGCGGTGCACCGTGGTGTGGCAGACCTCGTGGAGATTCTCCAGATACATGGAATTCCGTTCTCCGTTCCGGACGGTGGCGGCGGACCGGCACTTCCGGGCCCGTCAGGAAATCATGGTCAACAGGCCTTAAACGGTCCTAAGAGCGGAGTGCCCGCGGGGGCGCGGGACGGGAATTCAGGGCAGGCCGAGCCGCGTGCGACAGCGGAAAGCCGCGGCGGACAGCACGGGCGCCTCGCGCGCCCGGTGTCCGCCGCGGCCGGGTGTTCCGCCGTCAGATCACGTGGACTTCGGGCACGTACAGGATCCAGCGGCCACCGGCCTGCTGGAACTCCTGCTCCTTGGCCATGATCTCCTCGGCGTGGTTCCAGGCGAACAGCAGCGCGTAGTCCGGGTAGGAGTCGCTGAAGGCCGCCGGCGGCCGGACCGGGATGTGCATGCCCGGGGTCAGGCGGTTCTGCTTGTCCGGCGTGGTGTCGCAGACGAACTGGACGAGATCGGGGCCGATCCCGCAGAAGTTCGTCACCGTGGCGCTCTTCGCGGTCGCGCCGTATCCGACCACGGTGCGGCCCTCCGCCCGCAGCCGGGTCAGCAGCGCCAACAGGTCGTCCCGGATCGCGGTGACGTTCGCCGCGAACGCCCGCAGGGTGGCGAGTTCGCCGAGCCGCTGCGCGGCCTCCTCGGCGAGCAACCGGCCGACGGCCTCGGACGGGGTGCGGGCGCCCTGGCGGGCGAGCCAGTACCGCACCTCGCCGCCGTGCACGGGCAGGCGGTCGACGTCCACCAGTTCGAAGCCGAACCGCTGGGCGGCGGCCTGCACGGAGCCGGCCGAGAACACGAAGAAGTGCTCGTCGTAGATCTGGTCGAAGGACGTCTTGGCGACCACGTCGCCGAGGTACGGGTCCTCGAACACGAACACGCCGTCGGGCGAGAGCAGCGCGTCGACGCCGCGGAACACCGACTCCAGGTACGGGATGTGGCACATGGTGTTGGCGGCGTAGATGACGTCCGCCGGGCCCTCGGCGGCGTGGACGGCCGAGGCGGTGGCCTCCTCGAAGAAGTCGGTGCGCACCCGCACCCCCTTCGCCTGCGCCACCTTGGCGACGCCGGTGGAGGGTTCGAACCCGAGGTGGCGCACGCCCGCGTCCTGGACGGCCCTCAGCATGATGCCGTCGTTGCAGCCGATCTCCACCACGAACGGGTCGGGCCCGGTGAGTTCGGTGTCGAGCAGGCGCTGCGCGAGGCCGGCGAAGTGCTCGCGCATGACGGAGGAGCCCGACGAGTGGTACGGGTACTCCTCGTGGAACATCAGGTCCCGGGGGACCTCCTCGGTCAGCTGGACCATGCGGCAGCCGCCGCACTGGCCGACGGCGAGCCGGTAGAAGAACTCGCCGTCCGTGCGGCCGGGTTCGAGGAACCGGTCGGACAGGGGTTGGCGGCCCAGGTCGAGGAACTCCGTCACCTCGCCGCCGCAGACGCGGCAGGCGACCGGTGCGGTCACATCGGCTGGATCGGTCATGATCGAACTCCTTCGCGGTGAGTCAGAGCTCCGTCAGTACCTCGCGCAGCGCGCTGATGACCTTGTCCTGGAGATCCGGGGGCAGTGACGGGTACATGGGCAGGGAGAAGACCTCGTCGGCGAGGCGTTCGGTGACCGGCAGCGAGCCCGGGGCGTAGCCGAGCTTGGCGAACCCGCTCATGGTGTGGACGGGCCACGGGTAGCTGATGTTCAGCTCGATGTCGTGCTGCTTGAGCCGGTCGATGATCTCGTCGCGGCGCGGGTGGCGCGCGACGTAGACGTAGTAGACGTGTTCGTTGCCGGGGGCGACGGCGGGCAGGAGCAGGCCGCCCGGTCCGGTGAGGTCGCCCAGTCCCTCCTGGTAGCGGCGGGCGATCTCCCGGCGGCGCGAGACGTAGGTGTCGAGCCGGGGCAGCTTGGTGCGCAGGATCTCGGCCTGGAGTTCGTCGAGCCGGCAGTTGTGCCCGGGGGTCCGGACGACGTAGTAGACCTTGTCCATGCCGTAGTAGCGCAACTGGCGCAGGTCCTTGGCGAGGTCCGGGTCGTCGGTGAGGACGGCTCCGCCGTCGCCGTAGGCGCCGAGCACCTTCGTCGGGTAGAAGGAGAACGCGGCGATGTCCCCCATCGTCCCGGCGAGCCGGCCGTTCTGGCGGGCGCCGTGGGCCTGCGCGCAGTCCTCCAGGATCGCCAGCCCGTGCTCCGACGCCAGCCGCCGCAGCGGCTCCATGTCGACGCACTGGCCGTACAGGTGGACCGGCAGCAGGACCTTGGTGCGCGGGGTGATCGCGGCGGCGACCTGCTCGGTGTCCATGAGGAAGTCCTCCTCGCGGACGTCGACGAAGACCGGTGTCGCGCCGGTGCCGTCGATGGCGAGCACGGTGGGCGCCGCGGTGTTCGAGACGGTGATCACCTCGTCGCCGGGGCCGACGCCGAGCGCTTGGAGCGCCAGTTTGAGGGCGTTGGTCCCGTTGTCGACGCCGACGCACTGCGCCAGGCCGTGGTACTGCGCGAACTCGGCCTCGAAGCCGTGCACGCTTCTGCCGAGGATCAGCTGTCCGGACTCCAGCACCGTCTCGACGGCCGCGAGCAGGTCCGCCTTCTCCTCCCGGTACTCCGGAAGGTAATCCCATACACGAGTCGTCATGATCCTCACCGTGACATCGGGGCAGGATGCGGAGCATCCACGGATTTTCCGTCCTTGGTGGCGCGGGTCGCCCAGGCGCTCATGTAGTCGTTGTCCCGCTCGATGCCGAGCGCCTGGGTGCTCAGGAAGTCCACGGCGTCGGCGTAGGCGTACGGCTGCATGAACCCGCCGGCCCGCACGTCCCGGTAGAGCCGGGACAGCGGGTGGGCCGCGGTGAACGACGCGCCGCCGACCAGGGTGAGGCAGTCGTTCACGATTCCGGGGGCGAGCTGGTTGACGATCAACTTGGCGCACTGGAACGGCTGCATCATCTGCCGGCCGCGCTCCGCGGGGTCCCCGCCCAGGTCCGCGCTGCGGGCGTCGGCCGTGGTGAGTGCGGTGGCGGCGGTGGCGCGCAGCGCGTAGAGGCGGGCGCTCAGTTCGGCGATCAGGGTGCGCGCGGCGGCGGGCGCCGGCTCCGAGCGGCGTACGAGCGCGGCCACCGCCAGGTCGTAGGCGGCCTGCGCGACACCGACGTAGGCGCCCAGCATCCCGATCGAGCTGACCGTCTGCCCGGCGAGCACCGCGTCGTTGCGGGCGCCGACCAGGTCGCGGACGAAGACGTCCTCGGCCGGGATCGGACAGTCGTCGAAGACGATGTCGACGGTGCCGGAGGCCCGCATTCCCAGGCCGTCCCAGTTGTCCAGCACGCTGAACCCGGGAGTGTCGCGGGTGACCACCGGGGACACCAACCGGGGCGCCTCGCCGGGCAGTTCCGTCTTCGCGTTGATGACGAAGTGGGTGCCGATCGGCCCCATGCTCACCAGGGTCTTGCGGCCGGACAGCCGCCAGCCGCCCGCACCGTCGGGAGTCAGCCGGGTGACCGCCGTGTGGTGGTCCTTGATGCCCGAGCACACGACGGCCTCGCCGGCGACCATCATCCGCAGCAGCCGTTCGGCGAGGGCGCGGGCCGCCGGGCCGCCGTGCCGCCACTCGTAGCCGAGGGTGATGCCCCGGCTGAACTGCATGTGCAGCGCGAGCGCGGTGGAGGCGTCGGCGTGGCCCACGCGTACGAGCGCGGTGGCGACGTCGTACAGCCGGTCCACCCCCAGACCGCCGAGTTCGGCCGGCACCGTCGCGCCCATCAGGCCGTCCTTGCGGAAGGCGTCGAAGGTCGCGGTGGGGAAGGTGCCGGTGCGGTCGTGTTCCGCCGCGGTGGCCCGGATCTGCGGCAGGTAGCCGGCGAGCCGGTCGACCAGGGCGCGGCCCGCGGGGGTCACCGGTTCGTGGAGCCCCGTTGGCGGGGCCTGGTGTGCCGTCGGTGTGGACATGGTGTGCTCCGTACTCTTTCCGTCGGCGGTCATCGGCGTTCGGTGCTTCCGGCCGGCCCGGGCGTGGCCCGCGGCCGGCCGCTACTTCTTCAGCGGTTCCCACCAGGACCGGTTGTCGCGGTACCAGCGGACCGTGTCGGACAGCCCCGACTCCAGGCCGATGCGCGGCCGGTACCCCAGTTCGGTGCGGATCTTCGTCCAGTCGACCGAGTAGCGCCGGTCGTGTCCCGGACGGTCGGCGACCTGCCGGACGGCGGACCAGTCCGCGCCCAGCTCCGCCAGCAGCCGGACGGTCAGGTCGCGGTTGGAGAGCTCGGTGCCGCCGCCGATGTTGTAGACCTCGCCGGGCCGGCCGCCCTCCAGCACGAGCTGGACCGCGCGGCAGTGGTCGTCGACGTGCAGCCAGTCCCGGACGTTCCCGCCGTCGCCGTACAGCGGGACGGGCAGGCCCTCCAGCAGGTTGGTGACGAACAGCGGGACGACCTTCTCCGGGAACTGGTACGGGCCGTAGTTGTTCGAGCACCGGGTCACGGAGACCGACAGCCCGTGGGTGCGGTGGTAGGCGCGGGCGAGCAGGTCGGCACTCGCCTTGGAGGCCGAGTACGGCGAGTTGGGCTCCAGCGGCTGGTCCTCCGTCCAGGAGCCGGTCTCGATCGAGCCGTACACCTCGTCGGTGGACACCTGCACGACCCGTCCGACGCCCGCGTCCAGGCAGGCCTGGAGCAGGGTGTGGGTGCCCTGCACGTTGGTCTGCACGAAGTCGTCGGGGCGACTGATCGAGCGGTCGACGTGGGACTCCGCCGCGAAGTGCACGACGACGTCCGCGCCCGGCAGCACTTCGGCCAGCAGCCCCGCGTCGCAGATGTCGCCGACCACCAGCTCGAACCGGCGGTCGGCCGAGACCGGCGCCAGGTTCTCGGTGTTCCCGGCATAGGTCAGCTTGTCCAGGACGGTGACCCGGGCGTCGGCGAACTCCGGGTAGGCGCCGGTGAGCATCTGCCGCACGTAGTGCGACCCGATGAACCCGGCACCCCCGGTGACCACCACGCGTTGGTTCGACGACATGTCCCAGTACCCGTCTCAGTCGGTCTTGCCCGATATCGCCATGACGTACCGGCCGTAGCCGGACTTCTGGTGCTTGCTGCCCAGCGCGTAGCAGGTGTCCGCGTCGATGTACCCGAGGTTGAGCGCGATCTCCTCCAGGCAGCCGAGCCGTACGCCGCGCTGCTCCTCGGCCCGGACGAAGGCGGCCGCGTCGAGCAGGCCGTCGTACGTGCCCGCGTCCAGCCACCTGGTGCCGCTGTCCAGCGAGTGGATGCGGGCGCGGCCCTGGGCGAGGTAGGCGCGGTTGACGTCGGTGATCTCCAGTTCGCCGCGTGCCGACGGGGTGATGTCGCGTACCACGTCGACGACGTCGCCGGAGTAGACGTACAGGCCCGTCACGATCTCGGAGCCGCGCGGCCGGGCCGGCTTCTCCTCCAGGCCGATCAGGCGTCCTGCGGCGTCCTTCTCGGCGACGCCGTAGGGGCGCGGGTCGGGCACGGTGTGTCCGAACAGGGTGGCGCCGTCGGCCTCGGCCAGGCTGCCGGTGAGCAGGCCCGGCAGGTTCGGGCTGGAGAAGATGTTGTCGCCCAGGATGAGCGAGACCGGTCCGGTGCCGATGAAGTCGGCGCCGATCCGGAGGGCGTCGGCGATTCCGGCGGGCTGCCACTGCTGGGCGTAGGTGATGTCCAGGCCGAGTTCCGCGCCGTCGCCGAGGACCTTCCGGAACATCGGGGCGTCGGTGGGGGTGGTGATGACGAGGAATTCCCGTATCCCGCCGAGCATCAGCGTGGACAGCGGATAGTAGATCATGGGCTTGTCGTACACCGGGAGCAATTGTTTGGAGAAGGCGACGGTCAGCGGATGGAGCCGAGAACCTGTTCCCCCGGCCAGAATGATTCCCTTCACGGGCGGCACCTCTGCTACCTGGGATCGGGCGTCCGAATACTGGGAGCGAGCGTTTTTCGGTCGTTCACATGGTCGGTCGCGGCCGTTCGGATGTTGTCCTGTTCACGGTCGCCCGGTCCGCTAAAACCGGTCTTGCGCCAGGCTAGGGCGGGTCAGCGGCGGGACTCGACCGACTTGATGACCTCGCGCGCGACCAGGTCGACCTCCTCGTCGAGCAGGTCCTGGTGCGCGGGCAGCAGCAGGGCGGTGTCCGACACGATGTCGGTGACCGGCAGCACGGTCTGCGTGGCGCCGTACCGCTGGACCCGGTGCAGCGGGTAGTAGCGCCAGGAGGTGTAGATCCCCTGGGCGAGCAGGTCCTCGCTGACCCCGTCGCGGATCTCCTGGGAGTCGAACCGCAGCCAGTAGAAGTAGTGGGTCGACTCGTGGCCCGGCGGCACGGCACACGGGGTGCGGACCCCCGGCACGTCGGCCAGCGCCCGGTCGTACCGCTGGGCGATGGCGCGCCGCCGCTCGACGAACCCGCCGAGCCTGCGCAACTGCACCATGCCCATCGCGGCGGTCATGTCGTTGCCGACCAGGCGCCGCCCGATGTCCTCCACCTCGAAACTCCACCACAGGTGCTTGGACTTGGCGGCGGTGGTGAACGAACTGCGGTCCTCCAGGCCGTGGTAGGCCAGGCGGCGCGCCCGGCGGGCCCCCTCCGGGTCCCGGACGTACAGCATGCCGCCGTCCCCGGTGGTGATGACCTTGCGGGCGTCGAAGCTCCAGATGCCGTAGTCCCCGAAGGTGCCGCACCGGCGGCCGTGCGCGCTGGAGGCGACCGACACGGCCGCGTCCTCGACGAGGGCCACGCCGCGCTCCGCGCAGAGCGCGGCGATCTTCTCCACCTCGCCGGGGTAGCCCCCGTAGTGCAGGACGATCACGGCCTTGGTCCGGGGGGTGAGCACGGCGAGGACGTCCTCGACCCGGGGGTTGAGGGTTTCCTCGTCGATGTCGCAGAACACCGGACGGGCGCCGGCGTCGACCACGCAGTTGGCGTTCGCGATGAAGCCGTTCGACGGCAGCACGACCTCGTCGCCCGGCCCGACGCCGAGCAGGTCCATGGTGAGGAACAGCCCGGAGGTCGCCGAGTTGAGGAACAGCACGTTGTCGGACGACACTCCGAGGTGCTGCGCGAACAGCTCCTCGAACTCCTCGGTCCGCGGCCCGTACCCGAGCCACTTGCTGTCGAACACGGCGCTGATCGCGGCGAGTTCCTCCGCCCCGATACTTGGCTGGGTCACATTTATCATTACGCGTCTCCAGATCGAGGGGTACGGTGGTCGACGGCGGCTCGGATGGCGTGCCGACAACCGCCGGACGGTGCACATGGACAGGCCGAGTTTCGGGCGTCCGGCTAAAGGTGTCCTAAAGCTCGGCCGAGCCCTCCGGTTTTAGGGGTACTTCAGTCGGCCGGGATATCCGTTGGGAGATCACCAAGGTTCCCGGCCGGGCGAGCGCCCGGTCGTCCAGCGCACCCCGGAGGTAGCATGGCCGAGAGCGTCGGCGCGGTCGACAATGCGGTTTTCGACGAGCGCCTTGCCAATTTCCAGAACTGGCAGGAAACCCCGTGGGGGCAGCTGCGCTATTCGGTGGTGGCGGCCAACCTGGCGCGCCACCTGGGCGACGGACCGCTGCGCGTGCTGGACGTCGCGGGCGGCAACGGCAAGGAGGGCGTCCGGCTCGCGCTGGCCGGCCACCGGGTGACGATCTTCGACGTGGCGCCGGTCTCCCTCGACGGGGCGCGCAAGCTCGCCGAGGAACGCGGGGTGACCGACCGCGTCGACGTCCGCGAGGGCGACGCGCACGATGTCCCGAAGCTCTTCGCGGGCCAGGAGTTCGACCTGGTGCTCTGCCACAACCTGCTGCAGTACGTGTCGGACCGGGCCGAGGTCTTCCGGGGCATCACGACCCTGCTCACGCCGGGCGGCCTGCTCTCCGTGGTCTGCCCCAACACCTACGCGGTGCCGCTGGAGGCCGCGGTGCGCGAGCTCGACCTCGAAGCGGCCCTGCGCGCCGTCGACGCCCGGACCAAGCCCAACGTGGTGTACGGCAAGGACATCGACGTCCTGACCGCCGACGAGATCGCCGGCCTGTACCGCGAGTCCGGCCTCGACGTCGTCGGCACGCACGGCGTGATGAACGTCTGCAACCTCATCGCGGACAACGACATCAAGCACGACCCGCAGTTCTTCGCCCGGCTGGAGGAGCTGGAGATCGCCCTGGCGGGCCGACAGCCCTACCCGTCCACCGCGCGCATGTTCCACCTCATCGGGCGTCGTCCGAGTTGACGGCCGCCGGCATCTGCGAAGGGATCCTGTCATGCGGGTTCTGATCACCGCGGCCACCTTCCGGTCGCACCTCTATCCGTTGGTCCCGCTGGCGTGGGCACTGCGGGCGGCGGGCCACGACGTGCGGATCGCCGTCCAGCCGTCGCTGGTGGGCGACGTCACCGCCGCCGGCCTGCCCGCCGTCGAGGTCGGCCGCGGCCCCGACTTCATGAGCGAGCTCAAGAAGTCCGTCGACTCGGGCGGCGGCACCCCGCCGGGCACCGCGCCGAGTATCGAGAAGATCGTCGTGCCGCACATCCGGATCGCCGAGGCGGTGGTGGCCGACCTGCTCCCGTTCGCCCGGAACTGGAAGCCGGACCTGGTGGTGGCGGACCCGGCCGCGTTCGCCGCGCCCGCGATCGCCAAGGCCGCCGGGGTCCCGCTGGTCCTGCACACCTGGGGGCCGATGCCCCATCAACTGTGGGCCGACCTCACGTCCGAGCGCGCGGTGCGCGAGAACTGGCCCAAGGACCTGGTGGCGTTCCTCGACACCTGGAACGTCGAACTCGGCCCGGACTACGCGGACCTCGTGGTGGACCCCTGTCCCGAGGAACTGCTCGCGATCCGGATGGCCAAGCGCCAGGAGGCGCGGTACGTGCCGTACAACGGCGCCGCCGTCACCCCGGCCTGGCTGGACGAGCCGAAGCGACGGCCGCGGGTCTGCATCACCTGGGGCACCACCAGCGAGTTCATGGGCCCGGAGGTGCTGCGCCCGCCGCTGCTGGCGATCGAGGCGCTGGCCGGCCTCGACGTCGAGATCGTGGCGGCGCTCGGCAAGGCCGGCCGGGAGCTGCTCGGCGACGGGAGCGAGCAGGTCCGGGTGGTCGACTGGATGCCGCTGTCGATGCTGATGCCGACCTGCGACGCCCTGATCAGCCAGGGCGGCCCCGGGACGGTCCTGGCCGCCCTCGTCAACGGGGTGCCCCAGGTGGTCGTTCCGCAGATCAGCGCCCAGCCGCTCGGCGCCGAACTGCTCACCAAGAGCGGGGCGGGCCTGACGCTCAGGCCCGACGAGCTCACCGCCGAGTCCGTCGTCGAGGCCGTCACCGAACTGCTCGAGGGCGGCTCGGTGGGGCCCGCCGCCCGGGTGCTCGCCGAGCGGAACGCCGCCCGGCCCGACCCGACGCAGCTGGTTGCCACGCTCGGCGCCCTGGCGGCCGGTCGGTAGGAGCGCGGTTGGTAGGAGCGCGGTCGGCCGGGGCCGGCCGGGCGGGGGCGGTGCTCAGCCGTCCGTGCCCGGCCGGCCCCGGTCCGTCGGTGCCCGCCTGTTCGGCCTGTCGGTGCCCGGTCCGTCGGTGCCCGCGGTTCGGCCCGTCCGTGCCCGGACCGGGGGGGGGGGGGGGGGGGGGGGGGGGGGGGGGGGGGGGGGGGGGGGGGGGGGGGGGGAGGGGGGGGGGGGGGGGGTGGAGGG
>NZ_JBVHYH010000098.1:0-7397 GCF_055569135.1 Kitasatospora sp. NPDC029367 | reverse complement strand
CCCCGTTTTTTTTCTTGTGGTTGCCCCGCTTTTGGGTGCTGGTGGTGCTTCTTTTTTGTGCGTGGACGACGAAAGAGGCTCCCGCCCCCGGCCTCCTGGATGTCAGGAGGCCGGGGGCGGGCCCTTCGTCCGCCCGATCGCCCGGCGCGTGGTCAGTCCTCGGCGGAGAAGACAAAGTCCCGCGCGTTCGCCTGCACGGCGTCGACCAGGGACGCCTGGTGGAGCGAGTTCTCGGTCCAGTCCCGCGGACGCTCGCCCCGCAGTACCGCCTGGGCGAAGGCCCGGACGATGTTGGCGAACTGGTCGTCCGGGGGCAGCGCGATCTGCTCCAGGTGGTCCTGCCGCTCGATGCTGACCACGGGCTGGTGCGTCGCCGGAGGTGTGAACACGCGGTTCAGCCAGAGCCGCCCGAGGCTGCCCCGGAACTCGTAGCTGTTGGTGTAGGAGTGCTCCATGCCGAAGACCAGCTGTGCGGTGACGCCCTGGTCGGTGGTCAGCAGGGCGTTTCCCCCGACGACCACGTCCCGGGACCGCTCGCGGCGGAACACCGCGCCCGCGACGTCCAGCCCCGGGCCGAGGAACAGCCCGGCCGCGCGGATCGGGTAGACGCCGATGTCCAGCAGCGCCCCGCCGCCCACCGCCGCCTGGTAGCGGATGTCGCCCTGCGGCTTGGGCGGGATCGTGAAGCTCGCGGAGAACGACCGGACCTCCCCGATGACGCCGTCGGCCAGCAGGTCGGCGACCCGCCGGTGCTGGTGGTGGTGGAGGAACATGAAGTTCTCCATCAGCAGCAGGCCCTGCTCGTCGGCGATCCGGAAGAGCCGCTCGGCCTGCTTCCGGTCGGTGGTGAGCGGCTTCTCCGCGAGCACGTGCTTGCCGGCCCGCAGTGCCTTCTCGATCCAGTCGGCGTGCAGGACGGCCGGCAGCGGGATGTACACCGCGTCGATGTCGTCGCGCTCCAGCAGAATGTCGTAGCCCTCGACCGGGGTGCCCCCGAAGCGGTCGGTGAACTGCCGGGCCTTCTTCTCCTGCCGGCTGGCGATGGCCGTGACCGTGATGAGGGGTTCGGCCGTCAGGGCCGGCAGCGTGCGCCGCCAGGCGATGTCGGCGCACCCGATCACTCCGACTCGGACCGGTCTGCTATTCCCCTCATGCACCACAGGAACTCCTTGAACGAGGTTTCGGTCGGGGGACGGCCGCTGGGGCCTGGTTGCGGGGGCACCTCAGCGAACGGGTGCGGCGGTGGACGCCAGGGCCTGCTCGTAGGTCGGCAGCAGCCCCAGGGCGACGGCCTCGGCGAGGGTCGGTGCCGCCGCGTCCTTGTCGGACATGATCGGCGGGCCGTCCAGCTCCCGCTCCCAGGGGATGCCCAGGGCCGGATCGAACGCCTGGATGTCGAGCATGGTGCCCGGTACGTACTCGGCGCCGCAGAGATAGTTCATGCAGGTGTCGTCGGTGAGGGCGAGGAAGGCGTGCCCGATGCCGTCCGAGAGGTAGACGCCGATTCCGGAGTCGGCCTCCTGGAGCGTCATGTCGAACGTCCCGAAGGTGGGGGAGCCGACCCGCAGATCGACGGCCACGTCGAGCGCGGCCCCACGGACACAGGTGACCAGCTTGGTCTGGCCGGGCGGAATGGTGGTTCCGTGGATTCCGCGGACCGTGTTCTTCCGCGATACCGAGTAGTTCACCTGGCGGATCTCGAAATGGTGGCCCGTCTGTTCGAGCAGTTCGGTGACCCGCCACGCCTCGTAGAACTTCCCCCGGCGGTCCGGCACGTGTTTCGTGCCGATCCGGTACGCGCCGGGAATCGACATCTCGGTGATTTCCAAACTGTCCACAACGGCCTCCTCCGGCTGGACGGATGGGCCCGCCACGGGCTGGCGGGGTCAGGCGGTGCGCGCCTGCGCCACCCGGTCACGACGGGCACGGATGACGCTGAGGTTGTCGAGCCTGTCGTGCAGGATGTACTCGTGCGTCTCCTGGAGGAATCGGCACGGCTCCAGCCCCAGCTCCGCGCGGATCTGGCTCCGGGCGGCCTGGTACACCTCCAGGGCGTCGGCCCGCCGGCCGGACAGGCTGAGCGCCTCCATGAGGAAGGCGTGGAACTTCTCCCGCAGCGGGTACTCCGAGATCAGCGAGTAGAGGATGCGCACGGCCTCGCTGGTCTCGTTCGCCGCGAGCAGCGAGCGGGCCAGCATCTCGAGGCACTCGACCCGCAGCTCCTCCGCCCAGTTGGCGAACTCCCGGATGATCGGGCCCTCGTAGGACGTCGCCTGGACCGGCTCGCGCCACAGTCGGAGCGCCTCGGTGAGGGTCTGGGCGGCCGCGGTGTAGCGGTGCATGCCCATCTGCATCCGGCCCTTCTCCGACAGGGCCAGGAAGAGTTCCAGGTCGAGTTCGTCGTGCCCCAGGTTCAGGACGTAGCCGGGGGTGCGCGTGGTGATGACCCCGTCGTTCCGCGAGAACTGGTTGAGGATCTTGCGCAGCTGTGACACGTACACATGAATCGACGCCCGGGCCCGGACGGGAGGGGTCTCACCCCACAGCTCCCTGGTCAGCTGGTCCAGCGAGAGAATCTGGCCGTTGCGGATCAGGAGCGTCCGCAGGAGCATCTCCATCTTGTGGGTGCCGACCGGCGGAGAATCATTGCCGGCGGCAATGCGCACAGGGCCAAGAATTTCGTATCTCAAGATCAGGCCTCCCCCGTAGCTCCTGACTGAAATGGTGTCGGTGATCGAAAGAGAAATATGCGAGAGCGGCTTTTCACGGATAATCGCCGCCGGTATCGTCGTCTCTCGCCACGGATCTCGGTCGAATGTGCTAAGTGAACTCTAGCAAGGTCGACCGGCGACGGCATACAGACTTCCTCGAGTGATCTAGATCACATCGACCAGGCGAATGGCCCAAGCTGGGGTTTTATCGGAATTTTAGAGGTGGAATCGAAATTCGGTCGTGTGGATCGCATCCATTCCGGACAAGGGTGGTTGACTTTGGCGGCCACCTATGCTGATCCCCCCTCCGGAGGGTTTCTAGGGCTTTCGGGGAAGGGTTTGTGAAGAGTGGTGCCGGGGGGTTTGGACCGGGCCCACAGGTCGTCGCGGAGGCGAAGAACGGCCGGTCAACGCGGTGTGGGCGAGCGGAGGCGCTGCGTGACCGTGAGCCGTGGATGGGCGGAGACGCCCCCGGCCCGGCGGCTGTCGTTACCTTCGGCCGCACCGGCCACAGTGATCCCGCTCCCGCATTCATCCCCCCGCGACCGGGCGACCGGTTCTTTTTATCCGGATAGGCCGGAGGCGGTGTTGACAGGCGGCGGATAATCCACCGCGCGCCCCCCGAGCCCCCTGTCGGACCCTGTTTGTCGCCCGTTTCGGCGCCGCGTTGACGGATATCCTCCGGGCGCTCCCGAGGGGCCGCCCGGGGGCCGCCCGGGGGTCGTGCGGCGGCGTTCGGACTCCGGCGGTGCGGCGAGGGCACCGGCTCGCCGCCCGTTCGGCGTCAACCCCCCGGCGTGGGCGCCAGGATGGCGTGGATGACCCGGTCCAGGGTGCGGTCGAAGGCCTGGTCCGGGTCGGCCGGCGGGCCCGGGGTGGCGAAGGCCTGGGCGAGGTTGGGGTAGGCGCCGCTCATCGCCGCCTGGGTGAGGTAACCGACCATCTCCGCCTGCCACTTGGCGCCCGCGGCCGCCGTCTGCTCGTACTGGGCGAACTGGCAGATGAAGCCGTTGAACAGTGCCATCGCCTCCATCCGCGCCCCGCCGGGCAGGCCGGTGGGGGCGGTGACGGCGAGGAAGTGGTCGGTGTAGCGCAGGGCGTTGGGGCCGATGCCCGGGCGGGCGATGACCAGGGCGGGCAGCCAGGGGTGGCGGCGGAAGAGGGCGAGCTGCTCGTGGGCGAGGCTCGCCAGGTCGGCCCGGACGTCGCCGCTCGGTGCGGGTGGCAGCCGGTACTCGGCGGTGGCCGCGTCGAGCATCAGGTCGAGCAGGTGCTCCTTCTTCGGCACGTAGTTGTAGAGCGACATGGTGCCCGCGCCGAGTGCGGCCGCGACCCGGCGCATCGAGACGGCCTCCAGGCCCTCGGTGTCGGCGATCGCGATGGCGGCCGCCGCGATGGAGTCGCGGCTGTGGGCCGGCCGCGGGCCGCGGCCGGTGCGCTCGGGGCGCAGCCAGATCAGTTCGGGGGCCTCGGGGGGCGTGGGCCGCTGGGGCGGCGGGGGCTGTTCGGGCTGATCGGGACTGCTGGGGGAGTTGCTGGACGGCACTGGAAGATCACCTCGCTCCCCCATCTTAGATACGTACGGCGTACGTAGTAGCATGGCGCCAAGCTTCTACGTACGCTGTACCTAGAGAAGGGCGGAGCCATGTCCGACACCTCCCGACCCGCCATCGAGATGGCGGGCGTGCGGAAACGCTTCGGAGCCACCGAGGCCCTGCGCGGCCTCGACCTGACCGTCCCGGCCGGCACCGTCTGCGGCCTGCTCGGCCCCAACGGCGCCGGGAAGACCACCGCCGTGCGCGTTCTCGCCACCCTGGTCGCCCCCGACGGCGGCACCGTCCGGGTCGCCGGGCACGACGCCGTCCGCGAGGCCGAGGAGGTCCGGCGGGCGATCGGCCTGGCCGGCCAGCACGCGGCGCTGGACGAGGGCATCACCGGCCGGGACAACCTCCACCTGTTCGGCCGGCTGCACCGGCTCGGAGCCCGCCGGGCCCGGGCCCGCGCCGACGAACTGCTCACCCGCTTCGGGCTCGCCGAGGCCGGCGACCGGCTGGTGCGCACCTACTCCGGCGGCATGCGCCGGCGCCTCGACCTGATCGCCAGCCTGGTCACCAGCCCGCCGGTGCTCTTCCTGGACGAGCCCACCACCGGGCTCGACCCGCGCAGCCGCCAGGGGATCTGGGAGACCGTCAAGGAGCTGGCCGACGGCGGCACCACCGTGCTGCTCACCACCCAGTACCTGGAGGAGGCCGACCGGCTCGCCGACGACATCGTGGTGGTCGACCACGGCGCCGCGATCGCCACCGGCCCGCCGGAGCGGCTCAAGGCGGCGATCGGCAGCCAGGTCTCCGTCACCCTGGCCACGGTGGAGCAGCTCGCCGCCACCGCCGTGGTGCTGTCCGCGCTGTCGGGCAACGACGCCCAGGTGGACGTCGCCGAGCGGACGGTCACGGTGCTGGCCGCGCCCGGGGAGTCCGTCCTGCTGCCCTCGCTGGTACGGGAGTTGGACGGCGCCGGGGTCGTCGCCGAGGACGTCGCGGTCCGGGCGCCCTCGCTCGACGACGTGTTCCTCGCCCTCACCGGGACGTCCCGGGAGAACGCCGAGCTGGGGAGGGCCGCCTGATGGCCACCGCCGTCCGCACCGCCGTCCCGGCCGCCGCACGCCCCTCGGCCGGCGCCCGGCTGCTCTCCGACACCTGGACGTCGATGCTCCGCGTCCTGCTCAACTACCGCCACTCGCCCGGCCTGTTGGCCGCCTCGCTGGGCGTTCCGGTGATCATGGTGGTGGTCTTCGGGTACGTCTTCGGCAGCGCCATGCAGGTGCCCGGCGGCGGGGACTACCGGGAGTTCCTGATGCCCGGGCTGTTCGCCATGGTCGCCACCAACGGCATCATGCCCACCATGGTCGGCGCCGCCCGGGACGTCGGGCGCGGGGTCACCGACCGGCTGCGCTCGATGCCCGTCTCCCGCGCCGGACTGCTGCTCGGGCAGAACCTCGCCGACCTGCTGGTCAGCGTCGTCGTCCTGGCCCTGCTGGCCCTGGTCGGGCTGGCCGCCGGCTGGCGCGCCCGGCACGGCGCCGCCGACGCCCTGGAGGGGTTCGCGCTGCTGCTGCTCTTCCGCTTCGTGATGACCTGGGTCGGCACCCTGCTCGGCCTGGCCGTCGGCAAGGAGGAGGCCGCCGCTCAACTCTCCGTCGTCGTCTTCCCGTTGGCGATGGTCACCAACGCCTACGTGCCCACCGGCGGGATGCCCGGCTGGCTGCGGGTGATCGCCGACTGGAACCCGATCAGCTCCGTGGTGGAGGCGAGCCGGGAACTCTTCGGCAACCCGGCGGCGCCCGGCTCCGCCTGGCCGATGCAGCATGCCCTCCTCGCCACGCTGCTGTGGAGCGCCGCCCTGCTGGCGCTCTGCGGGCCGCTGGCCGTACGGAAGTTCGCCACCCACGGGCGATGACCCGCCGGGCCACCGTACTGTGCTGGACGCCGTCATGTGCTGGTCAGCGTAATGTGCTGGACACCGCGGCCGGTGTGGCTTTAGGTGGGGCGCCATGGAGTACACCCACCTCGGCCGCACCGGCCTGACCGTCTCCCGCCTCTGCCTCGGAACCATGAACTTCGGCCCCCACACCGAGGAGGCCGAGGCCCACCGCCTCATGGACACCGCCCACGAACGCGGCATCAACTTCTTCGACACCGCCAACTCCTACGGCCGCGACAGCGAGGGCAACCTCCAGGGCCGCACCGAGGAGATCATCGGCCGCTGGTTCGCCCAGGGCGGCGGCCGCCGCGAGCGCACCGTCCTGGCCACCAAGGCCTACGCGAACACGAGCGACTGGCCCAACGACGGCAAGCTCTCCGCGCTCGCCATCCGCAAGGCCGTCGAGGCCAGCCTGCGCCGGCTGCAGACCGACCACATCGACCTCTACCAGATGCACCACATCGACCGGGCCACGCCCTGGGAGGAGATCTGGCAGGCGATGGAGGTCCTGGTCGCCCAGGGCAAGATCATCTACGTCGGCTCCAGCAACTTCGCCGGCTGGCACCTCGCCCAGGCCCAGGAGGCCGCCCGCTCCCGGCACTTCCTCGGCCTGGTCAGCGAGCAGTCCCTCTACAACCTCCTCGACCGGGCGGTCGAACTGGAGGTCATCCCCGCCGTCCAGCACTACGGCCTCGGGCTGATCCCGTGGTCCCCGCTGCGCAGCGGGCTGCTCGGCGGCGTCCTGCGCAAGGAGCGCGAGGGCACCCGCGGCCGCAGCGCCATGGGCTACGCCAGTAGGCTCCTGGACGAGTATCGCGAACAGCTCCAGGCCTACGAGGACTTCGCCGACGAACTCGGCACCGACCCGGCCGACCTCGCGCTCGCCTGGCTGCTCTCCCGCCCCGCCGTCACCGCCCCCATCATCGGCCCCCGCACCCCGGCCCACCTCGACGCCGCCCTCCGGGCGCTCGACCTGGACCTCGACCAGAAGACCCTGGACCGCCTCGACGAACTCTTCCCCGGCCACAAGCCGGCCCCCGAGGACTACGCCTGGTAGGCCCACGGGCTGGGGGTAGGCCCACGGACCGTGGGTAGGCCCACGGACCGCCCGGCCCCGGGGGTCTGGGCGGGGGGGGGGAGGGGGGGGGGGGGAGGGGAGGGGGGGGGGGGGGGAGGGGGGGGGGGGGCAGGGGGGGGGGGGGGGGA
>NZ_JBVHYH010000097.1:0-30772 GCF_055569135.1 Kitasatospora sp. NPDC029367 | reverse complement strand
TAAGCGGTTCGCCGCTGTCGGCTCCGAGCTTTCCCCCCCCCCCCCCCCCCCCACCCCCCCCCCCCCCCCCCCCCCCCCCCCCGCTCCTGGTCATGATGGTCGGTCCTGCGGTGATGCGGGCTCCTTCTCCTCCCGGCGGCCGGCCGGGGTCGGTGTGCCTCGATCTGTACGAGTTACAGGTGGGCGAGCTTGTAGAGCACGGGCGCGGCCTCCCTGAGGACGGCCCATTCCTCGTCGTCGAGCCCCTGGGCGAGCTCGGCGAGCCAGACGTTTCGGCGCCGACGACTCTCCGCGAGGATCGTCTCGGCCTGCTCGGTGCTGCTGACGACCACCTGGCGGCGGTCCTCGGGGTGCGGCTCGCGCCGCACCAGCCCCTTCTCCTCCAGCATCGCGACGATCCTGGTCATCGAAGGAGGCTGCACGTGCTCCTTCCGGGCGAGCTCACCCGGCGTCGCCTTCCCGCACCGGGCGAGGGTGCCCAGCACTCCCATCTCGGTGGGACTCAGCGACTCCTCCACCCGTTGGTGTTTGAGTCGTCGGGAGAGGCGCATCGTGGACGACCGCAGCTGTGAGATCGCTGCGAGGTCCTGCTCGGACATCTCGGGCATCTCTTTAGCTTACGTCATTACTCTCGCTAAGGAAAAACGGGTTCCCACCGCGCCGGAGGATCGGCCGGGTGCCATATTGGTGAGGGGTGATCGTTCCCGCCTCCCGGAAGGGCCGACCAGACATGTCCGACCTCGCCTCCGAGCAACCCGCGCAATCCGCACAGTCCGTGCCGGACGACTCCGGCTTCGCCCGGCTCGCCATGGTCACCATCGACTGCGCCGACCCGGTCGCGCTGGCCTCGTTCTACGGCGAGCTGCTCGGCTGGGAGACCCGTCACGTGGACGAGCACTTCGCGATCCTGGACAACCCGGAGGGCGGCAGCCCGCTGGGCTTCGGCCGGGTGACGGGCTACCGGCCGGAGCCGTGGACCGAACCGGACGGCAGCAAGCACTTCCACCTGGACTTCTACGTGGACGACCTGGAGGAGTCCACCGCGAAGGCCCTCGCGCTCGGCGCCACCGAGCCGAGCTACCAGCACGGCCGCACGCTCAAGGTGCTGATCGACCCAGCCGGGCACCCGTTCGGGCTGGCCCCGCTGGAGTAACGCACCAAAGCGCACCAAGGCGCCCGGAGACCGTGCGCAGGCGATGTCAGGGCTTGGTGCCGAGATCTTGCAGGCCGCGTAAAGGTCCTTCCTGACCTGGGACTTCACGAAAATCGCGAACCTTGTGCGACCACCCGTCAGTGGCTACTCTCCGGGGTTGTCAGGGGCATCACCACGCCAGGTCTCCCCTCGGCGGAGCCCCCTCCGTGCCCGTCCGCGCGCGTCCCACCCGTTCCCCGGTACCCCGCCGACCGCCTCCGCCCGAACCCTGGCGCCCTCAACCCCTCGTCCAGGGAGCTCAATTGGGTGAGATCCATCATGCCGACCACGGCTGGGTGACACCGGCGGTCTCGTACTTCGTGGCCTGCCTCGGTGCCTTCGTCGCCCTACGCAGCGCCCGCTGGGCGCTGGTCTCCACGGGCCGCAGCCGGGCCGTCTGGCTGCTCTTCGCCTCGACCTCGCTCGGCGCCGGCATCTGGTCCATGCACTTCATCGCGATGCTGGGCTTCTCCGTCACCGGCGCCGAGATCACCTACCAGCCGGGGCTCACCGTGCTCAGCCTGCTGGTCGCCGTCGCGGTGGTCGGCATCGGACTGTTCACCGTCGGGTACTGGCGGCGCCACCCGGTGCTGTCCCTGCTGGTCGGCGGGCTGACCACCGGACTCGGGGTCGCCGCGATGCACTACCTGGGTATGGCCGCGATGGTGCTGCCCGGCCGGCTCGGCTACGACCACGTGACGGTCGGGCTCTCGATCGGCATCGCGGTGTTCGCCGCCACGGCCGCGCTCTGGGCCGCGCTGAACATCCGCGGCACCCTCGCGGTGCTGGCGGCGGCGCCGGTGATGGGAGTCGCGGTCTGCGCGATGCACTACACCGGCATGGCGGCGCTCTCGGTCCGCCTCGACGCCTCGCAGTCGACCCAGGGCGGGGTGATGGCGCTGCAGTTCATCTTCCCGCTCGGGGTCGGGCTCGGCTGCTACGTGTTCTTCGGCTCACTGGCCTTCGCCGTCTCCCCGAGCAAGCCCAGCACCCAGCCGCTGCTCGTCGGCCCGGCGGCCCCGCTGCCCCCGCGGACGCCCCGCGTCCCGCCGCAGCGGCAGCCGTCGCGCCGGACCACCGTCCGGCGCTGAGCCGGGCCGCCGCCCGCGCCGGGTCGCGGGCGGCCCCACCAGTGACGTCCGGCCGGGTCCCCCACCCCGGCCGGACGTCATTTTGCTGTCTGTACCGCCGGACGGCACTGCCGTAGCGCCGGACGTCACTGCTGTACCGCCGGACGGCACTGCCGTACCGCCAGGCGTCGCCGCCCGGGTTCAGGGCCGGCCGAGCAGCCCGGTCAGGTGCTCCGGCGTGGCCACCGGGCAGACCTTGCGCACGAAGTCCCGCCGCAGCGCGTGGTACGGCTCGCCCGCCCGGTAGAAGTTGGCGTGCATCCGGCGCAGCTCCTCCGCCCGGTACTCCGCCAGCGGCTTGGCCTCCTCGTCCTCGGCGCGGCGGCGCTTCTTGTCCACCAGCCGCCCGGTGAGCTCCGGCGAGCCGGCCAGCCGGGCGGCCTCCCGCGCCGTCCAGCGGCGGAACTCCGCCGCGTCCCCGCCGGCCGTGCGGTCCACCAGGCCGATCCGGCGGGCGTGCGCGGCCCCGACCGGCAGCGCCTCGGTGGTGAGCCGCTCGGCCTGCTCGGCGCCGACCCGGGCGGGCAGGGTGTACGTCCAGTACTCGGAGCCGTACAGGCCCATCAGCCGGTAGTGCGGGTTGAGCACCGCCGACTCCCGGCACCACACCTCGTCGGCGGCGAGCGCCAGCATCAGGCCGCCGGCCGCCGCGTTCCCGGCCAGCGCGGCGACGGTCAGCTTGTCGCCGGTGGTCAGGATCGCCTCGACCAGGTCGTCCATCGCGTTGATGTTCTCCCAGGACTCCAGCGCCGGGAAGGCCGAGCCCTCGATGACGTTGAGGTGGATCCCGTTGGAGTAGAAGTCCCGGGGCGCGCCCAGCACCAGCACCGAGGTGGGCCGGTCCGCGGCCGCGCGGTAGGCGGCCAGCAGCCGGCGGCACTGCTCGGTGCTCATCGCCCCGCCGGCGTAGGCGAATTCGAGGAAGCCGACCTCGCCGTCCTCGTGGTAGCGCAGCTCCGACCAGGTGTCCCGGCGGGCGGCCTGCGCCGGGGTCACCGGCACCTCGCGGACCTGGTGCAGCTCGTCGGCGAGCACCGTGGCGGCCGGCAGCTTGAAGGTGGCCGGCCCGCCCGGGGTGCGGCGCGGGCGCAGCTGGGGGATCCAGACCGCGCCGTCCACGGTGGCCCGGCAGATCGCGCCGTCCCGGGTGGCGAGCACGGCGCCGGGCTCGGGGCCGCGCAGTTCGTCCTCGGGGTGGCCGCCGTGCAGGAAGAAGTCCCGCCCGTACAGCTCGTCCAGCACGCCGGGCTGGGAGTCGGCGGCGCGCAGCTTGCGCAGCACGGTGGCGGTGTCGTCCTGCTGCCAGTCGATGCGGCGCGCCTCCTGGCGCAGGAAGGGCCGCAGTTCGCCGTGTACGTCGGGGCGGGCGTAGTCCAGCGGTTCGGGGGTGAACAGCCCGCCCTCGTACCGCTGGACGGCCAGCAGGACGGCCTCGGCGGCGGCGTCCGCGACCTCGCCCCGGTACAGCTCGCTCTTGCCGCACTCGGGGACGGCGAACTCGACGGAGGCCCAGATGTCGCCGGCGTCCATCTCCTCGACGGCCTGCAGCACGGTGACGCCCCAGCGCCGGGCGGACTCGGTGATCGCCCAGTCGAGCGAGGAGGGGCCGCGGTCGCCCTTCGGGCCCGGGTGCACGATCAGGACCGTCCGGGTGGACCAGATGTCCTCCGGAACGGCCCTGGTGAGCATCGGGCAGACGATCAGCTCCGGGTCGACCCGGGCCACCGCCTCCCTCATCTGCTCGTCGCCGAGGGCGAGTTGGACGGCGACCTGGTGGCCGCGCTCGCGCAGCTCGGTGTGGACGCGCTGGGTCAGGCTGTTGAACGCGGTGGCGATCAGGAGAATGCGCACAGGGGGCCTCCGGGCAGGGACTGCGGGTCGCGCGGAGGCGATGAAACCAGGGCATGGACACGTAATGGTCACGTTCCGTGCCTCGGCACCCCACTCTCACGCACCCCGCACACCTGTGCCCTCGGCGTGCCCCCGCTTCGCCGGATCTCCCCAGCCCCTCCCCGGAGTTGGACTGGCGCGTCGGACGGGCCCTACCGTGGGAAGGCCCGGCGGGCCCGCCAGGTGGTGTGCTCGCGGGAGACGGCGTCCTCGGCCTCGGCGGCCAGCCGGGCCCAGCGCTCCTCGGCATCGGGTGTCTTGAGGTCGAGGTCGGAGAGCTGGTTGCCGACGTTCTCCAGCTCGCGCGCGGCCAGCTGGTAGGCGGCGGCCAGCGGGCGCAGCTGCTTGAGCTGGGTCCAGGCGATGATCGCGGCGGCCGCGGCCGAGCTGGCGCCAAAGATGTGCACCTCCAGGGCGCCGGTGGCCTGGGCGATCGCCGCCGCCGCGCCGATGATGATCAGCGTCGCGATGCCGAGCCCCCAGGAGACCGCCTGGGACTCGCAGGACTCGGCCCGGGAGCGGTACCAGGTGCGCTGGCTCTCGACCCGGGTGCGCAGGTAGAGGGTGCGCCGGGCGACGAGGCTGTCGGCCCGGGCGCGCCGCATCTCCTCGGTGATCTCCGGGACGCTGCCGGGCGGCACGATCTCCGGGTCCTCGAAGGCCCGCAGCACGTCCTCGACCTGGAGCAGGTAGCCGCGGTCGGCGTCCGGCGAGTCGGCCTCGCCGCCGAACGGCCGGGCCCGGACGCTGTACTTCCAGGCGAGCGTCTTGACCGACTCGGCCGCCGCCCGCGCCTCGTACCACCGACCCTGCGGGTTGCTGCGGCGCAGCCGGGACCAGAAGTAGCCGGCGATCAGGAAGGCGGCCACCGAGAACAGTGGCTTGATATCGCCGTCGCCCTTGTGGTCCGGGCCCGGGAGCGAGCCGATCAGCGCGGCGACCACCAGCATGGCGATCAGTCCGCGGTGCCAGCGGAGCGTCTCGCGCTGTCCGTCCAGCGAGGCCTTGTCCGCCCGCCAGAAGAGTTCCGGCAGCAGTCGCCCCTCGACGCCCCCGGGCGGATCCTGTTGCACCATCGGTCGAGTCCCCTCCCCTTCTCCGTCCAGGCAGTATGCCCGCCGCCAACTGCCCTACACGGTCGCCTTTTTGACACCTTCCGACCGTCGGTGATTGCTCCCACCTGCTCGTAACCGATATAACCGGTTACATGCCGCTGCACTGGAAGCTCGTCGTCGACTGCGCCGACCCGCACCGCCAGGCCGCCTTCTGGGGCGCCGCCCTCGACTGCACCGTCGAGGACCACGCCGCCCTGATCGCCCGGCTGCTGGACGCCGGCGCGATCACCTCGGACGCCCTCACCGAGGTCGACGGCCACCCCGCCTGGCGCACCCTCGCCGCGGTCCGCCACCCGGAGGACCCGTACGACCCCGCCTCGGACACCGGCCTCGGCCGCCGGATCCTCTTCCAGGCCGTCCCGGAGCCCAAGCAGGGCAAGAACCGCCTCCACCTCGACGTCCACCCCGGCCCGGGCGAGCGCGCGGCCACCGTCGCCCGCCTCGAAGCCCTCGGCGCCACCGTCCTGCGCGAGGTCGCCGAACCCGGCGGCGCCTGGACGGTCATGGGGGACCCGGAGGGCAACGAGTTCTGCGTCCACTGACCAGAACGCCGACGGCCCCGCACCCAACCGGGTGCGGGGCCGTTCGAGACACGGCGGGAAGGGCTCAGTCAGCCGCCCCGGCCGGAACGACCCATCGAGTGGACTGTCCGGTGATGGCCGCGATCATGTCGTAGTCGCCGTCATAGTGCAGGACGGTCACCCCGTGGCGTTCAGCCGTGGCAGCGATCAGCATGTCGGCCATGGACAGCGCACGGTGGTTTCCCCGGAACAGGGCGCGGCGCTGAATGTCCTTGGCTCGGTCCCAGACCTCGTCGGTGCACGGCAGGTAGTCGAAGCCCCTGAGCAGATGGCTCAGCCGATCGGCCTCCGCCGCGCTTCGGGCACTGTGCAGGACCTCCATCTCGACTGCCGCGCTCACAGCCAGCAGTGCACGCTGTGAGAGATCGTCGAGGACCGGCCGCACCGTCGGCTTTCCCCAGCGCGCCAGAGCCGACTTGTCGATCAGGAAGCGCTCTCGGGTCACGCCGCCGCCGACTTGCCCGACTCGTCGAGGAGGTCGAACTCCCCGTTGGCGATGGCGTCGGCGAGCTCTATCCGCCTGGCCAGCTTCACGGCCTCCAGCAGTGCCGCGTTGACCGTGGCGACCTTGGTGGTCGTGCCGAACAGACGCTGCGCCTCGGCGAGAAGGTCGTCATCAAGGTCGATCACAGTACGCGCCATGGCTTCCTCCCTCGGCTGGCAACAAGAAAACGATATCAGTCCAGGCGCACTTCCGATATCAAAAACGGCCCCGCACCCAACCGGGTGCGGGGCCGTCGGAGCGAGCCGTCAGAGCAGGCCGAAGGCCGGCATCAGGTAGTAGAAGGCGAAGACCGCCGCCACCGCGTAGAGCGGCACCGGCACGCTGCGACCGCGCCCGGCGGCCAGGCGCAGCACGCAGAAGGCGATGAAGCCGAAGCCGATGCCGTTGGTGATGGAGTAGGTGAACGGCATCATCACGATGGTCAGGAAGGCCGGGATCGCGATGGTGAAGTCGGCCCAGTCGATCTCCTTGACGGAGCCCGCCAGGATCAGGAAGCCGACCGTGACCAGGGCCGGGGTGGCGGCCTGGGCGGGGACCATGGTGGCGAGCGGGGTGAGGAACAGCGCCACCACGAAGAGCAGGCCGGTGACGATCGAGGCGAAGCCGGTGCGGGCGCCCTCGCCGACGCCCGCGGTGGACTCGACGAAGCAGGTGTTGGCGGAGGCGGAGGTGGCGCCGCCGGCCGCGGTGGCGATGCCGTCGACCATCAGGATCCGGTTGATGCCCGGCAGGTCGCCCTTCTCGTCCAGCAGGTGGGCCTCGTCGGCGACGCCGAGGATGGTGCCCATCGCGTCGAAGAAGCAGGACATCAGCACGGTGAAGACGAACAGCACGCCGGTGAGCACGCCGACCTTCTCGAAGCCGCCGAACAGGCTGACCTTGCCGACCAGCCCGAAGTCGGGGGCGGCCACCGGGTTGCCGGGCCAGGTGGGGACGGTGAGGCCCCACTTGAGCGCCGGGACGTCGGCGACCTTGTCGATCACCACGGCGAGCACGGTGGAGGCCGCGATGCTGATCAGGATGGCGCCGGGCACCTTGCGGATGACCAGGATCAGGGTCAGCAGCAGGCCGACCACGAAGACCAGCACCGGGAAGCCGAGCAGGTGGCCGTTGCCGCCGAGCTGGAGCGGGACGGTGGTGTGGGCGGCGTCCGGGATGCGGCTGACGAAGCCGGAGTCGACCAGGCCGACCAGGCTGATGAACAGGCCGATGCCGATCGCGATCGCCTTGCGCAGGCCGAGCGGCACGGCGTTCATGACCCGCTCGCGCAGGCCGGTGGCGACCAGCAGCATGATCGCGAAGCCGGCCAGCACCACCATGCCCATGGCGTCCGGCCAGGTCATCCTGGGCGCGAGCTGGAGCGCCACGATGGTGTTGACGCCGAGTCCGGCGGCCAGGCCGATCGGCACGTTGCCGATCACGCCCATCAGCAGGGTGGTGAGACCGGCGGTGAGGGCGGTGGCGGTGACCAGCTGGGCGCTGTCCAGGTGGGCCCCGGTCATGTCCGTGGCGCTGGCCAGGATGATCGGGTTCAGCACCAGGATGTACGCCATGGTGAAGAAGGTGGCGACACCGCCGCGGATCTCGCGCGGCAGGCTGGAGCCGCGCTCGCTGATCTTGAAGTAGCGGTCCAGGGCGCCGGTGGGGGGCGTGGGCGCGGAATCCGCGGGTTCGGGCGACTCGGTGGTCGGCTGGACCACAGGCATGCGTGCGTCCTCTGTGGGGGAGCTGAGGAGGGGGAGAACGCCCGTGGCGACGGTGGCCGGGCGTGGACCTTCAAGTATGGTTTCCCGGTCGCACACGCGCTATCTTCGCGCGTAGAGCCCGCCCCTGACCGACCGGGCGCCCGCCGCAACCCCCGACGCCCCCGCGCACCGTACGCTAGGCCCCATGCCCAAGACGCCGCTGCACCCCTCGCCCCCTCCGCTGGAGGCCAATGACGTCGCCATCGTCGGCGCCGGCACGGTGCTGTGGTTCGTCGCCTTCGTCGCCCTGCTCCCCTTCCAGGGCACCCTGTCCGACCACGGCCACGGCACCTGGCCGTGGATCTGCCTCTCCGGCGGCCTGCTCGGCCTGATCGGCCTCTGGTACTGCCGCGCCCGGCGGGACGCGATCGCCCGCAGCCGCGCCGCCGAGGCGGCCACCGCCGAGCAGGTCGCGGACGGCAGCAAGAACGGCAGCAAGGACGGCAGCACGGGCGGCACCGGGAACGGCACCGGGGACGGCACCGGCCCTGCCACCCAGTCGGACTGAATAGTCCTTTAGTAGCACGCATCGGACATAAGGCGCCCGTAGAGTCGGTGCCATGACGCAGCCTGCCCAGCCCGCGGAAGAGCAGCAGCCGGCCGGCGGAGACCGCCCCGACGGAGCGCACCCGCTCGGCCTGCTGCCCGGCCGGCGCGGCGGCCTGACGGCCGCCGAGGTGGCCGAGCGGGTGGCGAAAGGGCAGGTCAACGACGTCCCGGTACGGTCCAGCCGGTCGACCGGGGAGATCGTCCGGGCCAACGTCTTCACCCGCTTCAACGCCATCATCGGCATCATGTTCGGGATCATCCTGATCGTCGGACCGATCCAGGACGGCCTGTTCGGCCTGGTCATCGTCGCCAACACGGCGATCGGCATCATCCAGGAGCTGCGCGCCAAGAAGACCCTGGACAGCCTGGCCCTGATCGGCGAGGCCAGACCGCAGGTCCGCCGGGACGGCGCCGTCCAGCAGATCGCCGTCTCCGGGATCGTCCTCGACGACACCGTGCTGCTCGGCATCGGCGACAAGGTGATCGTGGACGGCGAGGTCACCGAGGCGGACGGCCTGGAGATCGACGAGTCGCTGCTCACCGGCGAGCCCGACCCCGTCCTCAAGCAGCCCGGCGACCAGGTGATGTCCGGCAGCTTCGTGGTGGCCGGCGCGGGCGCGTTCACCGCCACCAGGGTCGGCCGGGAGGCCTACGCGGCCCAGCTGGCCGAGGAGGCCAGCAAGTTCACCCTGGTGAAGTCGGAGCTGCGCAGCGGCATCGACAGCATCCTGCGGTTCATCACCTACCTGCTGATCCCCACCGCGATCGGTCTGATCATCAGCCAGCTGGCCGTGGAGGGCCGCGACTGGCGCGAGGCGGTGCGCCGGATGGTGGCGGGCATCGTCCCGATGGTCCCCGAGGGCCTGGTGCTGCTGACCTCGGTGGCCTTCGCGATCGGCGTGATCCGGCTGGGCCGCAAGCAGTGCCTGGTCCAGGAGCTCCCGGCGATCGAGGGCCTGGCCCGGGTGGACACCGTCTGCCTGGACAAGACCGGCACCCTCACCGAGGGCGGCATGGACGTCGTCGACCTGCGGCTGATCGCCGACGGCGGCTCCGCCCCGGCTGACCGGGACACCGTCCAGCACGCGCTCGCCGTGATGGCCGGCGCCGACGCCCGCCCCAACCCGTCCATGCAGGCCGTGATCGACGCGTACGGGCGCGGCGACGGCGCCGGCCCGGGCGGCCACGGCTGGCGGGTGATCGAGGCGATGCCCTTCTCCTCGGCCCGCAAGTGGAGCGGCGTGCAGCTGCTGGAGCCCCAGGGCGGCGAGGCCAGCTGGCTGCTCGGCGCCCCGGACGTACTGCTGCCCGCCGGGCACCCGGCGCTCGCCGAGGTGGACGAGCTGGGCGCCAAGGGCCTGCGGGTGCTGCTGCTCGGCCGCACGCCCGACCCGCTGGACTCCCCCGACCCGGCCGCCGGGCTCAGCCCGCTGGCCCTGGTGGTACTCCAGCAGCGGCTGCGCGCGGACGCCGCCGACACCCTGCGCTACTTCGAGGGCCAGAACGTCCGGGCCAAGGTGATCTCCGGCGACGCGGCGGTCTCGGTCGGCGCGGTGGCCGGCCATCTCGGACTGCCCGGCGCGGACCGCCCGCTGGACGCCCGCACCCTGCCGAAGGACCCGGAGCAGCTCGCCGAGACCGCCGACCGCACCAGCGTCTTCGGCCGGGTCACCCCGCAGCAGAAGCGCGAGCTGGTCGGGGCGCTGCAGTCCCGCGGCCACACCGTGGCGATGACCGGCGACGGCGTCAACGACGTGCTGGCGCTCAAGGACGCCGACATCGGCGTGGCGATGGGCACCGGCTCGGACGCCACCAAGGCGGTCGCCCAGATCGTGCTGCTGAACGACTCCTTCGCGACCCTGCCCTCGGTGGTCGCCGAGGGCCGCCGGGTGATCGGCAACATCGAGCGGGTGGCCGGGCTGTTCCTGGTCAAGACGGTCTACTCGGTGCTGCTGGCGCTGCTGGTGATCTTCACCCACTCGCCGTACCCGTTCCTGCCCCGGCACTCCACCGTGCTGTCCACCCTCACCATCGGCGTGCCGGCCTTCTTCCTCGCCCTCGCCCCCAACAACGAGCGGGCCCGCACCGGCTTCGTGAAGCGGGTGCTGCGGCTGGCCGTCCCGGGCGGCGCCATCGCCGGCACCGGCACCTTCGTGGCCTACGCGCTGGCCCGGGCCGACCACGCCACCGACCTCAAGGCCGACACCAGCGTGGCCACCCTGACGCTCTTCCTGATCGCCATCTGGGTGCTCGCCATCGTCGCCCGCCCGTACAACTGGTGGCGCCTGCTGCTGATCGGGACCATGGGCCTCGCCTTCGCGCTGGTGCTGCTGGTCCCCCCGCTGTCCGACTTCTTCCAGCTCCGCCTGGTCGGCATCCGCGATCCCTGGATCGGCGTCGCCATCGCCGTGGTCTGCGGCGTCGTCCTGGAGCTCGCCTGGGGCTGGATGAAGCGCCGCGGCATGGAGTGACGCGGCATGGAGTGACGCGCCCGCCGCGGCACGGAGTGGCACGCCCGCGCCGGCCCGGTCGGCGCCTCTAGCATTTCCCCGAGAGGGGGTGCCCGATGGCACGTAGGAGCGGGGATCTGGAGGCGTTCATCGCCTTCCTGGGCGGGCTGCTGGCGGCCGGGCTGACGGCGCTGGCGATGGCGGGCGTCGGCCTGACGGTCCGGCCGACCCCCGCGGTGAAGGCGGCGGCGGTGGTGACGCTCGGCGCGGTCTGGCTGACCGTCACCACCACCGTCTACCTGAGGCTCAGGCCGCGCGACCGCTGAACCCGGGCCGCGCGGCGACCGAGCTCAGCCCTCGAAGTCCCGGGCCGCGGACAGCTCGTAGGCCCGGTCCGGCTCGCTGAGCGCGGCCAGCACCTCGAAGCGCCGGTGCCACTGGCCGACCGACCAGGCGAGCCCGGCCGCCAGGCCCTCCGGGGTGGCGGCGTGCAGCAGCCCGGGCACCGGCGGCACCTCGAACTCGTCGTCCTCGTCGCCGGCTTCGGCCAGCTCCGGGTCGTACGGCGGCTCGGGGGCGTCCGCCGCGTGGTCCCAGCGCCAGTCGACGGCGGCCTCGCCGCCGTCCGGGCCGACCACCAGCAGCTCCTCGTGCTCCTCGTAGGCGACCGGGCAGCCGGGCAGCAGCTCCCGCACCACGGCGGGGACCCGGTGCAGCACGCCCTCGGAGAGCACCCGACCGCCGGCCACCTCGCTGGCCAGCGACACGTGCAGCCGCTCGGCGAGGTCCGCGGCGAGCGCCGGGGCGACCGGCAGCAGCGGGTACGGGTGCAGCAGTTGGACCAGGTCGGGGGCGTCGGCGACGACCGCCTCGGTGGCGTCCACCACCACCGTGTGGTCCGGGCGGCGGCCGGTGGCCGGGTCCAGCGGCGGCAACGCCCGCACCACGTCCAGCGGTTCGATCCGGTCCCGGTCGACCCGGGCCAACGAGCTGTGGATGCCGTGCAGTTGGCGGTGGCCCACCTCGGCGGCCGGGTCGGTGAGCCGGTCCAGCACCTCGTCCGGGCCGTGCGGCTCGGCGAGCAGCGCGGCCAGCGTGGTGCGCACCCCGAGCGCGTGCAGGAACTGGTCGTCCAGGGTGGTGCGGGCCTCGTCGTACAGGCCGCGCAGCAGCGGGTCGGCCCCGGCGGCGCGCAGCCCGGCGGGCTCCCGACCGCCCAGCACCGGGTGGTCGCGCAGCCACCAGGCGGTGTACGGCGGGAGGTCGGCGTAGCTGCCGTCGGGCAGCAGGGTGCGCACCGGGTTGACCACGGCGTCCCGGTACGGCGGACGGGCGAGCGCGACGAGCGCCTCGGGCCAGGCGTCGTCGTCGACCAGGTCGAGGTCGCGCACGGCCAGCAGTTCGGCGGCCACCGGCGGGACGCCGAGCACCTCGTCGGCGTTCAGCGCCTCCAGGGCGTCCTCGGCCCACTCGGCGAACCCGTCGGGGGCCTCGTCCAGCAGCCCGGTGGGGTGGCCGCCGGCCGCCCGGTCGGCGGGCGCGGTCGGGTCGAGCCGCTCCAGGTCGTCCGGGTCGAGCACCACGTCCTCGGCGCGCACCAGCACGAAGTCGGCCAGCACGCCGACGGCGGCCAGCACCTCGGGGCCCCAGCGCTCCAGCAGCTCGTCGTCCACCCAGCCGGCGTCCTCCTCGCGGGCGAGGGCGGCGAACGGGCTGTCGGGCAGCACCAGTTCGCCCGCGCGGGCGGGCTCGCCCTCGTCGTCCAGCAGCGCCAGCCGGGCCAGCCAGGGGTGCTCGCCGACGGCCGGGGCGGCGGCCTTCACCAGGGCCAGGACGGCGTCGGCCAGTTCCAGCGCGGCGTCCAGGTCGTCGTCGGCCAGGTCGTAGGAGCGGGCGACGGCGGCCCGCACCTCGGGGGTGTCCAGCACCCCGGCCGGGGTGGCGGTGCCGGCGCCCAGCTTGGCCAGCAGCGGGTGGGCGGCCTCGGGGTGGGCCAGCCGCAGGTCGAGCGCGGCGAGTGCCCCGGCCAGCGACTCGGGGTAGCCGGGGAAGGCCGCCCAGTCGGCGTCCTCGGAGGGCAGCAGGACCCGCCGGGGCCCGGTGACGGTCCGTCCGTCGGCGAGCGGCACGGGCAGCGCTCCGAGCGCCTCCGGGTCGGCCGCGCCGAGCGCCGCGTACAGGTTGCGCCACCAGGCCGGGTCGCGGTCCAGGCCGCCGAGCTGGTCGACCACCTCGGCCAGCGGCACCCGGCGCACGTTCAGCACCCGCAGCTCGGTGCGGCGCTCCAGTCCGGCCGGCAGCAGGCCGGGGAAGATCGGCGCGAGCGCCTCCACCACCGAGCCGTCCGCGCCCTCCAGCAGCGTGGCGTCGCGCGGCCGCAGCGCGGGCGTGCCCTCCTCGACGCCGCCGGGGTGCGGCAGGAACGGCGTGCCGGGCAGCCGGGAGAGCACCGCCGCGCGCAGCGCGTTGTCCAGCGCGCCCTGCCCGAGCGGCCCGGGGACGAGGCCGAGCGAGCCGAGGTCGGCGCCGCGGGCGCGCAGCAGGTCGGTGTAGCTGTCGGCGGCGCGCTCGGTGAGGAAGTCGGTGAGCGGGCCGGGGGCGATGTGCCGGCGGGTGGAGTCCAGCGGGTAGGAGGCGATCAGCAGCGCGGGCAGGCCGATCGGCTCCTCGCTGGGGGTGGGCGCGTGCAGCACCGGCGCGATGGCGGGCCGCTGCGGGGTGCCGTCCTCCTCGACCGGGACGGCCCAGGTCACCGTCCAGTACGGGCGGGCGCGCTCCTCGGTGGGCCGGTCGGCGAGCAGTTCGGCGGCCAGTCGGCCGGTGGCGCCGACGGTCTGCCAGAGCGTGCGCCGCAGCCGGCCGCCCCCGTCGTCGGTGACGGTGACCTCGGTGACGCCGTCCGGGCGGGGCTCGGCGGCGTCGCGGGTGAGCGTCCGGGTGCCCTCCGGGGTCTCCACCACGACCTCGGACAGGCCGGGCAGGGTGAGCAGCAGGGCGTCGTCGACGGCGGCCAGCAGACGCCGGGTCAGGTCCTCGGCGGCGGCGTCGCGCAGCGGCAGCACCACCACGGTGTCGTAGCCGTCCGGGGCCGGGCCCTCGGCGGCGAACGGCAGCCGCAGCAGCGGCACGTGGCCGTCCCGGCGGCGCAGCTCGTCGGCCAGCGCGGGCTGCGCCTCGGCGAGCGAGCGGGCCTCGCCCAGCGACCAGCGCACCCCGCCGGCGGCGCCGAGCACGGCGGGCTCGTCGGTGACGGCGAGGACGGCGGCGAAGCCGACCCCGAACCGGCCGACGGCGGGCTCCTCGCCGCGCTTGGAGGAGGCGCGCAGGGTGGACAGCGACTCGACGGCCGCCGCGTCCAGCGGGGCGCCGGTGTTGGCGGCGGCGAGCACGCCGTCGGCCAGGGTCAGCCGCAGCCGCCCGGGGCCGTGCCCGGCCCGGACCGCGGCGTCGGCCGCGTTCTGCGCCAACTCGACCACCAGGCGGTCGCGGTAGCCGCCGAGCGCCAGCTCCTCCTCGGCGTTGGCGTCCTCCCGGAACCGGGCCGGGGAGGCGGCCCAGGCGTCCAGCACCCGTCGGCGCAGCGCGGTGCTCCCGAACGGGTCCGCGAGGTGCTCGTCCGTGCCGCTGCCGATGATCCGAGGTTCCACGGGACCTGCCACCTTCCGCCGCCCTGTACGTCGTAGGGCATTCTTCCCTGCCCCACTGACTGCTCCCGACCACCGCCCGGTCCGGAGGGCGTCGCCGGGCCCGGCCGGGCGCGGGAATCCGCAGGCGGGGGCCCGGTCGGCGGTGGCCCGCCCGGCCGTACGGTCCGCCACTCCCGTCCCGGAAGAACCAGCAGGACCAGCGGCACCAGGGGCACCAGCGGCGGCGACGGGCAGGCGGGCGGGGCGGATCGGGGAGGTCCGCGGGAGACGGAGGGGGCGGAACCGCCGGGCCGGCACCCCACTGCCGGGTCCGACGGCCCGCCCTGCTGCCGCCCGTGGGCTGGGGGGAGTCCCCACGGACGGCAGGCGGGCGGGGCCCCGCCACCGGCGGGCGCCCCTACCAGCAAGAACGTCGCGGCCCGCCCCACCGGTTCAGTGGGACGGGCCGCGGCCGGGGAACGTCAGGAGTGGCCGAGCTCCTCGGCCGGGGCGTCCGGCTCGACCGAGCCGGAGGCCCGGTCCGGGTGGAGCTGCAGCGGCTCGACCACCAGCTCGTCCAGGATCAGCTCGGACGGCGCCGGCGGGGCCGGGATGACGGCCGCCTCGGAGTGCCCGCCGCAGCCGTACGCGAAGGAGACGATCTGGCCGTCGGCCGGACCGAACTCGTTGCCGCACACGCCGAAGGCCTGTCCGAGCGAGCCGCCGATCGGGATCAGGAAGCCGCAGCTGCTGCACGCGGCCGGGGCTGCCTGCGCCATCGGGGTGTGCGGGCCGTGGACCTTCTCCCAGCGGTCGGCGGCCAGGTGCAGGCCGAGCCGGGAGAGCACCCGGCTGCGGCCCAGGCCGAGTTCCTCGGCGACGGCGTTGATCCGGGCGCGGGCCGGCGCGGGCTGGACGTGCGGGTCGGTGACGACCACGTCCTCCTCGGCGGCCAGGGCGACCGCGGAGTTCGGCGCGGGCTCGTCCTCGCCGGTCCAGCCGGGCTCCAGCCGGGCGTCGTCGGCGCCGGTCGGCAGCAGGTCGCCGGGGCCCATGTCGCCCGGGCGCAGCCGCTCGCTCCACGGCACCCACTCCGGCGCCAGCACCGCGTCGGGGCCGGGCAGCAGCACGACCTCGTCCAGGGTGACGTTCTTCGCGCGCGGGGCGCGGGCGACGGTGACCGCCCAGTGCCAGCCGCGGTAGGCCGCGTCCAGGCACTCGAAGCTGTGGGTGACGACGCGGTCGGCCTCCGCCTGCGCACCGAGGTGCGGGCCGACGACCTCGGGCCCGACGGCCTCCTCGGCGGCCTGGCGGGCGAGTTCGACGGCCTCGGCACAGAGCCGGTCGGGGGTACGGCTTCGCATCGCAGCACTCACGGCGTCGATTCTCTCCCAGTTCTTCTGTCGCCCACGGCGTGTTGCCTTCTCCGTCGCGGCTCGGTAGTCCCGCGTCCATTCTGCGCGACCTGGGGCCGCCACGGGTACCGACCGCGCCGCCCGTCCGGCCTGCCGGCGCCCCGGCGCCCACGCGGGCGGACCTTGGGGCAGGCTACCCGCCGGTCGGCGCCCCGGCACAGTCCGGGGCGGAGCCGGGCCTTCCGAAGGCCGCGCCGAGCGGAGCCGAATCCCGCGTCGCCCCGGCGAATCTGGGGCAGGATGGGCTTGTGGCGGACGAAAACCCGTCGCAGCACGCACTGCGCCCCTCGCAGGCCGGCAGCCCCGACGAGGCGCAGGTCGCGCCGCGACAGCAGTCTCCCGTCCCCGCTGCGGGCGAACCGCAGCCGGTGGCGGGCGGCGGGCCGTCCGCGGCCGCCGGGGTCAGTCTGGAGAAGCCGGCCCGCGCTTCCGTAGCAGCCGCGGAAACCACGGAAACCGGCCCGGACTCCCCCGACGAGAACCTCGACGGGAACCTCGACGAGGAAGCCTCCGAGCCCCGCCGCCACTTCCTGGTCCGCACCGCCTCCGCCGCCGGCCTGGGCACCGGCAAGCTGGTGCACGGCACCGGCCGCCGGATCCGCCGGGCCACCTCGGCCGAGGGCGCGGGCGAGTCCGGCCTGGCGAAGCTGATCGAGCTGCACGCGCTGAACTCCTTCGGCGACATGCTGATCACCATCGCGCTGGCCTCCACCATCTTCTTCTCCGTCCCCACCGGCGAGGCCCGCGGCCGGGTCGCGCTCTACCTGCTGATCACGATGGCCCCGTTCGCCCTGCTCGCCCCGGTGATCGGCCCGCTGCTGGACCGGCTGCCGCACGGCCGTCGGGCCGCCATGGCGATGTCGATGCTGGCCCGGGCCGTGCTGGCCTGGACGATGGCCGGGGTCATCTCCGGCGGCGGCATCGCGCTCTACCCGGAGGCGCTGGGCGTGCTGGTGGCGTCCAAGGCGTACGGGGTGGTGCGCAGCGTGGTGGTGCCCCGGCTGCTGCCGAGCCGGCTGTCCCTGGTGAAGGCGAACTCCCGGGTCACCCTGGCCGGGCTGCTGGCCACCGGGGTGGCGGCCGCGGTGGGCGGGCTGCTGCACCTGATCGGGCCGGGCTGGCCGCTGCGCGGCGCCTTCCTGGTGTTCGTGATCGGCACCCTGATGGCCTTCCACCTGCCGCACACGGTGGACTCGGCGAAGGGCGAGCAGCGGGCCGTGCTGCACGCCGAGGTGTCCGCCGAGGCGCCGGGCGGCGGCTCGCACCTGATCCACCACAAGCCCCCGAAGGTGAAGGCCTCGCTGCGCACCGTCGGCCCCTCGGTGGTGCTGGCGCTGCGGGCGATGGCGGGGATGCGCTGGCTGGTCGGCTTCCTGGTGTTCTTCCTGGCCTTCCTGCTGCGCACCGACCCGATCGGCGGCCTGCGGCCGACCCTGGCGCTGGGCCTGGTGGCGCTGGCCGCCGGGACGGGCAACGCGCTGGGCTCGGTGCTGGGCTCCTGGCTGCGCACCCGGGGCCCGGAGGCGACGGTCACCGCGATGCTGCTGCTGGCGACCTGCGTGACGGCGGCGGCCGCGCTCTGGTACGGCGTGGTGACGGTGATTCTGGTCGCCGCGGTGTCCGGGATGGCGGCCTCGCTGGGCAAGCTGGCGCTGGACGCGCTGATCCAGCGGGACGTCCCGGAGGCGGTGCGGACCTCGGCGTTCGCCCGTTCGGAGACCCTGATGCAGATGTCCTGGGTGGTCGGCGGCGGGGTCGGCATCGTGCTGCCGCTGAACGGGGTGCTGGGCCTGTCGATCGCCGCCTCGGTGGTCGGCCTGGTGCTGCTGTGGACGGCCCGCTCGCTGCTGCGGCTGGGCCTGCGGCGCCACCCGGCCGCCCCCAGGGTGGCCTGAACCGGTCGGTTGGCGGTGACGGAGCAACACGCGGTGACCGACCCCCGCGTCGCGTGATCGCCCGGGCCCGGTAGATTCTCTCGCATGAGCCTCAATACCCGTGTCATCGCCGCCCTCGGCGCCGTCGTCGTGGTCGGCGCCGCCACGGTGGGCACCTCCGTCGCGATCGCCGCCGGGCAGACCGAGCACAGCTCCCACCGGGCCACCCTCCAGGTCGGCACCACGTCGATCGCCGCGGATCCGCTGTGCTGGAACGACGGCAGCCCGCTGAGCGACGACCAGCAGGACCAGTGCCAGACCAAGGCCAAGCAGGCCCTGGGCGACGGCAGCCTGCCGCAGTCCGACGTGCGGGCGAGCGACCGGATCGGCGTGGGCGTCAGCCCGAACGTGGCCAAGACCGGCTGGTGGGCCTCCACCAACGGCGGTGCCAGCAGCCAGGGCGGGCAGACCAGCCTGTTCTCCTACGCCCAGGGCCCGAGCTTCTCCGGCTCCCAGACCGCGGGCAAGGTGCTGAACTCCAGCGGCAAGACCGTGATCACCGTGGTCGAGATCGACAAGAAGTCGGAGAGCCCGATCGCGGTCTGGTACTTCCAGCTGAACACCAAGAACGACTGACGCTCCCCGCGATGACCGCACAGGTCTCCGAGGCGCACCCCGGGCAGCCGGGCCCCGAACGGGCCCGGCTGCTCGTGGTCGTCGCGGTGCCGGCCGAGGCCGAGGCGGTGCTGCGCGGCCTGCCCGGCGGTGCCGCCGACCTGCCGCTGCCCGGCGGCACCCTGCACCGCTGCGCGGGCGCACCGGTGGACGTGCTGGCCGCGGGCGTCGGCCCGGCGGCCGCCGCCGCGGGCGCCTGCGTCGCGCTGGCGGCCCGTCCGTACGGCCTGGTCGCCTCGGCCGGGATCGCCGGCGGCTTCGCCCCGCACGCGCCGGTCGGCGCCACCGTGCTGGCGTCGGCGGTCGTGGCCGCCGACCTCGGCGCCGAGACCCCCGAGGGCTTCGCCGACGTCACCGAGCTGGGCTTCGGCACCGCCCGGCACACCCCTCCCCCGGCCGTCGTCGCCCTGGCCGGACGGGCCCTGGCGGACCGGGACGTCCGGGCCGTGACCGGCCCGGTGCTGACCGTCTCCACGGTGACCGGCAGCGCCGAGCGGGCCGCCGCGCTGGCCGCCCGGCACCCGGGGGCCGCGGCCGAGGCGATGGAGGGCTTCGGCGTGGCCGAGGCCGCCGCCCGGTTCGGCGTACCGGCCTTCGAGCTGCGCACCGTGTCCAACCCGGTGGGCCCGCGCGACCGGGCCGCCTGGCGGATCGGCGAGGCGCTGGCCGCCCTGGAGCGGGCCTTCGTCGCGCTTCCCGTCCCAGAACTGATCGAGGAGGCCGGCCGTGGCTGAACGGCTGAGCATCGCGTACTCGCCCTGCCCGAACGACACCTTCGTGTTCCACGCCTGGGCGCACGGCGCCGTCCCCGGGGCGGACGCCCCCGAGGTGACCTTCGCCGACATCGACATCACCAACGGCCTGGCCGAGCGCGGCGAGCTGGACGTGTTGAAGATCAGCTACGGCGCGCTGCCCTGGGTCCTGGAGGAGTACGCCCTGCTGCCCTGCGGCGGCGCGCTGGGGCGCGGCTGCGGGCCGCTGGTGCTCACCCTGCCGGGCGTGGCCTCACCCGCGGACCTGGCCGGCCGGACCGTCGCGGTGCCCTCCGAGCGCTCCACCGCCTACCTGCTGTTCCGGCTCTGGGCGGCGCGGGCGGTGCCGGGCGGCTTCGGCGAGATCGTCGTCCTGCCGTTCCACGAGATCATGCCCGCCGTCCGGGACGGCCGGGTGGACGCCGGCCTGGTGATCCACGAGGCCCGCTTCACGTACCAGCAGTACGGCCTGCACAGCCTGGCCGACATGGGTGAGGCCTGGGAGGCGGAGACCGGCCTGCCGATCCCGCTGGGGGCGATCGTGGCCCGCCGCTCGCTGGGCGCCGAGCGGCTGCGCGAGCTCGCCGCGACGATCCGCGAGTCCGTCCGGCAGGCCTGGGCCGATCCGGCCGCCAGCCGGGAGTACGTGCTGGCGCACGCCCAGGAGATGGACCCGGCCGTGGCCGACCAGCACATCGGGCTGTACGTCAACGAGTTCACCGCCGACCTCGGCGAGGAGGGCTACCAGGCCGTCCGCGCGCTGCTCACCCGGGCCGCCGCGGAGGGGCTGGTGCCCCCGCTCGACCCGGGTGCGCTCGCGTTCCCGTCCTAGGCCGTGTCTCTCGTCCTAGGGCCCGGGCGTCAGACGTCGAACTGGTCGGCCACCGCGCGCAGCAGGCCGGCCAGCTTCTGGCCGGTCGGCTTGGCCGGGTAGCGGCCGCGCTGGAGGCCGGGCAGCACCGCGTCCAGCGTGGTGATCAGGTCCTGGACGATCGGCGCCATGTCGTCGGCGCTGCGGCGCTGGGCGGCGGCCACCGACGGCAGTGCGTCCAGCAGCTGCACGGCCATCGCCTGGTCCCCGCGGTGTCCGGCGACCACGCCGAACTCGACCCGTTGGCCCGGCTTGAGCACGGTGACACCGGCGGGCAGCGCCTTGGTGTGGACGAAGACGTCGTCACCGTCGTCGCGCGACAGGAAACCGAAGCCCTTCGTCTCGTTGAACCACTTGACCTGGCCGGTGGGCATCTCGAACAGTCCTCGAATGGGTGTGAGGGATCCCGGCCCTGGCCGGGGATCACTGGGTGGTGTGGGAAGAAAGACGGCCGACCTCGGCTCGGCGCCCGTGGGCGCTCACGGCCGGCGCGTTGTCAGGAGCAGACTAATGGTCCGTCACTGCCTCATCAGCGGTCCGCGATCGGGCCGCGTTCCGAGGGCCGGACGGGCCGACGGGAGCGCGGGGATCTCGCGGCCACGGACGACCCGGTACTGGCACGGCCGGGGCGCGGTTCTGCGCAGTCCATCGGCTCACACCCCCGGGTCTGAGGACACGGGACGCACCTGTAGCGCCCCTCGGCACCCCCTGCATACCCTCGCTCAGCAGGGATCAAAACGCATCGCTGCCGGGAAACTGCGCAACGTGACCGAGCCGCTCCGGTGGGCCGCCGCGGGGGCGGTTCTGCCAGACTGGGGCGCGGACCGGGCCCCGGACGGGCGGCCCGGCGCGGTTCGGAGGAGTGAGCGGACGTGAGCAGCCAGAGCGCCGACCCCGGCGACGTGTACGTCAAGGCCGGAACGGTGGTCTTCGGCATCGGCGCGCTCGCCACCCTGGTCACCTTCGTCCCGCTGTTCCTGCACCTGACGCCGCTGCCGACGGCGATGTACTGGCTGAGCATGCTGATGCCGGCCGGCTTCCTGTCCGCACTGACCGGGCTGTTCCTGAACGCCCGGGCCCAGCGCGACCGCGCGGAGCCCCGGCAGTCCTAGAACGTACCCGGAGCTCCGGCAGTCCTAGAAGGTATCCGAGCCCCGGGACGTATCCGGGCCGAGGTGCCGGTCGAGCCACTCCGGGAAGCCGGTGAGGTCGGTGAGCACCACGTCCGCCCCGGCCTCGCGCAGTTCGTCCGCGCCGTACGGGCCGGTGGCCACGGCGACGGCGACGGCGTCCGCGTGCCGGGCGCCGACGATGTCGCCGAGGTGGTCGCCGACGTAGATGCTCGCGCCGTGCGCGCGCAGCGCCTGGCCCTTGGTCTCCGCCCAGAGGTCGCCGACCAGGACGTCCGCGTCCAGTCCGGCGTGCTCCAGGTGGAGGCGGGCGTTCGGCTCGTACTTGCCGGTGATCACGGCGACCCGGCCGCCATGGGCGCGGACCGCCTCGACGGCCGCGTGGGCGCCGGGCAGCGGCACGGTCGGGGCGAAGGCGTGCTCGCGGTACAGCTCGCGGTAGCGGGCGGCGGCCCGCTCCGCCTCGTCGGCCGGGAACCAGTTGCGGATCTCGTCCAGCAGCGGCGGGCCGAGCCGGGTGACCACCAGGTCGGCGTCGACGGCGACCCCGGTCTCGGCGGAGAGCGCCCGGTAGGTGGCGTGGATGCCGGGCCTGGTGTCCAGCAGCGTCATGTCGAGGTCGAAGCCGACGGTGAGCGGGACGGGCGCAGTGGCGGGCATGTCGCCAGGCTACCCAACGGGCCCCGGCCGGGACGAGGCGATTTGCCCCGCCTCCGAGGCGGAACTTAGGTTTACCTGAGTTTTCCGCGGAGAGGGCTCATGACCGACACCACCGCACCACCGGGCAAGCGGCGGACACCCCGTCACCGAATACTGTGGCTCGCCGCCGCCCTGGCCGTGCTGGCCGGCGCGGTGCTGCTGAGCCTGGCGGTCGGCAGCCGGACGGTGCCGCTGTCGGCGACCGTCGACGCGCTGCTGCACGGCGGCGGCTCCGCCGACGCCGTGGTGATCCGCGAGCTGCGGGTGCCCCGGACGGTGGTCGGGCTGGCCGTGGGCGCCGCGCTCGGGCTGGCCGGCGCGGTGATGCAGGGCCTGACCCGCAATCCGATCGCCGACCCCGGCATCCTCGGCGTCTCGCAGGGCGCGGCGGCGGGCGTGGTGGTCGCCATCTCGGGCTTCGGGGTCTCCACCCTCACCGGGTACGTCTGGTTCGGCTTCGCGGGCGCCGTGCTCGCCACCGTGCTGGTGTACGGCCTGGCCGGGCGCGGCCGGGGCGGGGCCACGCCGATCAAGCTGGCGCTGGCCGGCTCGGCGATGTCCGCGTTCATCGCCTCGCTGAACACCCTGGTGCTGACCACCGACGCGGCCACCATGGACCAGTTCCGGTTCTGGCACGTCGGCTCGCTGTCCGGCCGGACGGCGGACGTGGCCTGGCAGCTGCTGCCGTTCCTGGCCGTCGGCACCCTGCTGGTGGTGGCGGTGGCGCGCGGGCTGGACGCGCTGGCGCTCGGCGAGGACACCGCGAAGGGGCTGGGCGCCAGGACCGGCGCCGTCCGGGCGGTCGGCGCGCTGGGCGCCACCGTGCTGACCGGCTCGGCGGTCGCGGCGGCCGGCCCGATCGCCTTCATCGGCCTCGCCGTGCCGCACGCCGCCCGGGCGGTGGCCGGCGCCGACCACCGCTGGATCCTCGCCTTCTCGGCCGTCCTCGGCCCGGCCCTGCTGCTGCTCGCGGACACCCTCGGCCGGGTGCTGTTCCCGCCCTCGGAGGTCCCGGCGGGCGTGATGACGGCGCTGGTGGGGGTGCCGGTGCTGGTGGCGCTGGTGCGGCGACGGAAGGTGGTGGCGGCATGACCGCGGTTTCGCTCCGGGGCTACTCGGTGGTGCGGGCCGGGCGGGCCTCGTTCCTGCTGCACCGGCGTTCGGCGCTGGCCGCCGTCGGGCTGCTGGTCGTACTGGCGGCGACGGTGGTGGCCTCGCTGTGCCTGGGCGAGTCGACCGTCTCGCCGGGCGAGGTGGTCAAGGTGGTGTTGGGGCAGCCGAGTCCGGACGAGCTGGTGGTCGGGGAGTTCCGGCTGCCGCGCGTGGTGGTGGGGCTGCTGGTCGGGGCGGCGCTCGGGCTGGCCGGGGCGCTGGTGCAGACCGTCGCCCGCAATCCGCTGGCCAGCCCGGACGTGGTGGGCGTGACCTGGGGCGCGACCGTCACCGTGGTCGGGCTGATGGCGTACGGCGTGGTCGGCTCCACCGGGCAGGCGCCGTACGCGGCGGTCGGCGGCGGACTGGCGGCCGGGCTGCTGGTGTACGCGCTGGCCTGGCGGCGGGGGCTGCACGCCCAGCGCTTCGTGCTGATCGGGATCGGGATCAGCGTGGCGCTGTCCTCGCTGACCTCCGTCTTCCTGACCAAGGGCGACGGCTTCCAGGCGCAGGCCGCGAAGGTGTGGATGACCGGCAGCCTGAACGGCACCGGCTTCGACCAGGCCGGGTGGCTGGCCTGGGTGCTGCTGGCGGCCCTGCCGGTGGCGCTGTGGGCGGCGCGGGCGCAGCGGTCGATCTCCTTCGACGACGCGACGGCCGTGGGCCTCGGGCTGCGGCTGGACCGGATCCGGCTGGGCATGGCGCTGCTGGGCATCGTGCTGGCCTCCTGCGCGGCGGGCGCCGCCGGGCCGGTGGACTTCGTGGCGCTGATGGCCCCGCAGATCGCGCTGCGGCTGGCCCGCTCCGCGCAGGTGCCGCTGCTGTGCTCGGCGCTGACCGGGGCGCTGGTGGTGGTCCTGGCGGACCTGGTGGCCCGGCGGCTGCTCGCCCCGACCGAGCTGCCGGTGGGCGTGGTGACCGGCATGGTCGGCGCGCCGTACCTGATGTGGCTGTTGATCCGTTCCCGCCGTGGAGGTTCCTGATGTCCGTTCCCCGCTTGGAGGCCCGGGGCCTCACCCTGGCCTACGAGGCGCGCACGGTCGTCGAGGGCCTGGACGTCGGCATCCCGGACGGGCGGGTGACGGTGATCGTCGGCCCGAACGCCTGCGGCAAGTCGACGCTGCTGCGGGCGCTCGGCCGGCTGTTGAAGCCGGTGCGCGGCGCGGTGCTGCTGGACGGCGAGGAGCTGGCCCGGATCCCGACCAGGCGGATCGCCCAGCGGCTCGGCCTGCTGCCGCAGTCGCCGACCGCGCCGGAGGGCATCTCGGTGGCGGACCTGGTCTCGCGCGGCCGCCAGCCGCACCAGAGCTGGTGGCAGCAGTGGTCGGCGGAGGACGAGGCGGCCGTCGCCGAGGCGCTGGAGCGCACCTCGACGGCGGAGCTGGCCGAGCGCAGCGTGGACGAGCTGTCGGGCGGGCAGCGCCAGCGGGCCTGGATCGCGATGGCGCTCGCCCAGGGCACCGACATCCTGCTGCTGGACGAGCCGACCACCTACCTGGACATCGCGCACCAGGTGGAGGTGCTGGACCTGGTGCGCCGGCTGAACGTCGAGCGCGGCCGGACGGTCGTCGCCGTGCTGCACGACCTCAACCAGGCGGCCCGGTACGCGGACCACCTGGTGGCGATGCGGGACGGCCGGGTGGTCGCCGAGGGCCCGCCGGGCGAGGTGGTGACGGCGGAGCTGGTCCGCGAGGTGTTCGGGCTGGACTCGGTGGTGGTGCCGGATCCGGTGACGGGCACTCCGCTGGTCGTGCCGGGAGCGCCGTGGGCGGCGACGGCCGGAACCGCCGGAACCGCCGGACCGGCCGAAACCGCCGGGGCCGTGGACGCTTGACGGCCTTTCAACCACCATTTCGGACATAATCGACAGGCCCACCGCAGCCTCACCGCCCGAGGACCCGCCGATGCCCCGGATCTCCCGCCGTACGTTCCTCGCCGGGCTCGGCGGACTCGGCGGGGCCGCCGCGCTCGCGGCGTGCAGCGGCTCCGGGGGCTCCCAGCCGCCCGCCGCGGACTTCGAGGCGAGCGGCACCCCCTCCCCCACCCCGCTGCCGCCGGTGACGGTGAACGCCGCGACCGGTCCGGTGCAGGTGCCGGGCGAGCCGGTGCGGGTGGTCGTGCTGGACACCGACGTGCTCGACTCCGCACTGACCCTGGGCATCACCCCGCTCGGGGCCGCCCTCCCGGCCGCCGACACCGGCTTCCCCGCGTACTGGCCGGCCTCCCGCACGGCGGGCGTCCGGCTGGTCGGCCCGGCCGGCGCGCCGGACCTCGCCGCGCTCCGGGCGCTGCGGCCGGACCTGATCCTCTCCAACCAGACCCGGGACGGCGACCGGTACGAGCAGCTGCGGGCGATCGCCCCGACCGTGCTCACCCAGACCACCGGGGCGCCCTGGAAGGCGAACTTCCAGCTGCACGCCCAGGCGTTGAGCCGGGTGGCGGCCGGGGCGGCCTTCGCCGCCTCGTACCAGAAGCACGCCGGGCAGGTGGCGGGGGCGCTGGCGGCGGCGAAGCTGTCCGGGCGCAAGGTGAGCCTGGTGCGGTTCACGGAGGGCGGCGGGATCCGGCTGTTCGGGCGGCAGAGCTTCCCCGGCAGCGTGCTCGCCGACGCCGAGGTGGGGCGGCCGGACGCACAGAACGTCGACCAGTCCGACTTCGAGATCCCGCTGGACCAGATCGGCAAGGCGGACGGCGACCTGCTGCTGTACGCGACCTACGGCGATCCGGAGCGGGCGGGCGAGGAGGCGGCGTTGGCGAGCCCGGGCTGGCAGGGCCTCGGGGCGGTCAAGGCGCACCGGGCGTTCCCGGTGGACGACCAGCTGTGGTTCCAGGGGATCGGGTACACCGGGGCGAACTTCATGCTGGACGAGCTCCAGCGCTTCCTCGGGGCGTAGTCGGGGCCTGGTCCGCCCACTGACGATTAGTCGACATCCCCGGGTTGTGCAGCCGACCGGCACTTCCGCCACAATGGCGCCGCCCATTCACACCGTTTCGTCCGGGGGACACCACCATGTCAACTGCGGTAGCTCCGACCGCTCCTGCCCGCAAGGGCAAGGCCGCCGCGCTCGGCTGGCTGATCAGCATCGCCTTCAACGTGGTCGCGCCGATCATGATCTACAACCAGCTGCACGACCACGGCTACAGCGAGTCCACCGCCATCCTGCTCTCCGGCCTCGGCCCGGTGCTCGACACGGTGATCTACTTCGCCTGGCACCGCCGGATCGACGAGTTCGCCGTCGTCTCGCTGGTCTTCGTGGCGCTGACGCTGGTCGTCTCGCTGGTCGGCCCGACCGACCCGAAGATGCTGCTGGCCAAGGACTCCTTCGTCTCCGGCCTGCTCGGCGTGCTCTACCTCGCCTCGCTGGCCGCGCCCAAGCCGATCATGTTCTACTTCGGCCGCAAGTTCGCCACCGACGGCACCCCGGAGATGGTCGCCTGGTGGAACTCGATGTGGCAGTACCCGGGTTTCCGGCTGGTGCAGCGCAACCTGACCATCGTCTGGGGCATCGCGTTCATCCTGGAGGCCGCGCTGCGGATCGTGTTCGTCTACACGCTCTCGCACGGCACGGTGGTGACCATCAACAGCATCCTTCCGTTCGCGGTGCTCGGCGGGCTGATCTACTTCACCATCACCTACGCCAAGCGGGCCAGTGCCCGTGGCCGGGCCGCCGCCGAGGCGGCCGCTGCTGCTGCGACGGCAGCGTCGGCGCCGGCGGCCTGAGTCGCTCGGCGTTCAGCCCGAATTCGCGTAGCGGGACGGCGAGATGCCGACCGCTGCGGTGAAGTCCCGGGTGAGATGGGCCTGGTCGGCGTAGCCGAGTTCGACGGCGAGCGCCGCCAGGTCCAACTTCCCCTCGGCCGCCGCACGTTCGGCGGCCTCGTGGAGCCGGGCCCGGCGCAGCACCCATTTCGGGGAGGCGCCGACGTACTCGGCGAACAGCCGCTGGAGGCGGCGGACGGTCAGGCCCAGCTCGCGGGCCAGGTCGTCCACCCGGCGCAGGTCCGGGGAGCCGGTGATCCGCTCCACCATCGCGGCGACCTCCTCGGCGACCGGGTCGGGCGCGGGCAGGAGCGGCAGCAGGAAGGCGTCGGCCCGCGCGGCGCTGGGGCCCTCCAGGACCAGGGCGTTGGCCTCGTCCACCCCGGGCCCGAAGTAGTCGGCGGCGGGGACGGACCGGTCGGCCAGGGCGCTCACCGCATGCCCCGCGAAGGGCCGGAAGGCGCCGGGGCGGAACTTCACGCCCAGCACGTGCCCGGTGCCTTCGAGACGGCGGACGAAGAGCGAGCGGTCCACCCCGTAGACGCGGGCCCGCGGGGCCTCGAAGACCAGGTGGACGTTCGGGTGGGCGAGCACCTTCTGCTCGTACGGCGGCCGGCCGGCCAGGTCCCAGCGGACCACCCAGTAGAACTCCACGAAACGCGCCACGGCGGGCGCGGGCGCCACCCGCTCCACGCTGATCAGCTCGGCGGCCCGGGCCGGGTGGAGCACACCGCGGCCGAGGTCGGGGGCATCGGGGGCAGCCATGGGGCCAGGCTAGTCGTCGCGTTTCTCCAGGACCGTCGCGCTTCTTCGAGGTCGTCGCGTTTCTTCAAGACCGGGCGGCGCGGCCCGGCACAGGATCGGGGCATGAACGCTCACTCCCTGCACCCCGTCCTGGCCCGGGCCGCCGCCGTCGCCTCCGAGGTCGCCGCCGGCGTCCCGGCCGGGGTGGCCCTGGACGCGCCGACCCCCTGTGGGGAGTTCGACGCCCGGACGCTGATCAACCACTGGGTGCTGTACACCTCGCACGGCCTGGAGCACCGGGCCCGGCGCACCGAACTGCCCGCAGCACTGATCGAGCGGGACTTCACGGCGGACCCGGACTGGCGCGCCGAGTACGCGGCGCAGCTGGAGCGGGCGGTGGCGGCCTGGGGCGACCCGGCGGCCTGGGAGGGGGACGTCGACCTCGGCGGATCGCCGTTCCCGGCGGTGGGGATCGCCCGGATGCTGGTCCTGGAGCTGCTGCTGCACGGCTGGGACGTGGCCCGGGCGGTCGGGCAGCGGATCGAGGTGGACGAGGAACTCGCGCTGCTGGTGGGCGAGATCGTCGCGGAGAACGCCGAACTGTTCCGCCAGTACGGCGGGTTCGCGGAGCCCGTCGCGGTGCCCGAGGACGCCTCGGCGTGGGAGCGCGCGTTGGCGGCCTCGGGTCGTGACCCGCGCTGGAAGGCCTGACCGGCCCGGTCAGCTCATCAGGGCGGGGGCGAAGTAGTCCCGGATGCGGAAGATCTGGACCGGGGAGACGGCTTCGTCGTCACGAGCCGGGGAGAGCGGTTTCAGTCGGTGCGCATCGCCGTCGTGAGCTTGGTGTGGAGGAGGCGGACGGCCGGGGAGTGCTGGTCGCGGCGGGCGACCAGGCCGAGGCGGGCGTTCGTACCGGCGTCGGTCAGCGGGACGGCCCGCAGGCCGGGGCCCTCCACGGCGGAGGCGCTGAGGACGGCCACCCCGGCGCCGCGCTCGGCCAGGCGGAGCACGGCCGCCGGGGAGCTGGCCTCGATGTCCACGCGCGGATCAAAGCCGAGTTGGGCGCAGGAGCGGTCGTAGGCCGCGCGGAGACCGGTGCCCGGGGAGAGGCAGAGGATCTTCTCCCCGCGCAGGTCGGCGAGGGTCAGGCCGGGGCGGTCGAGGCGGTGGCCGACGGGGACGACGGCGGCGATCGGGTCGTCCACGACCACGCCGACCTCCAGCCCGGCGGCCACCTCGCCCGCGTAACCGATCAGGGCGAGGTCGAGGGCGCCCGCCAGGACCTGGGTCTGGAGCAGGTCGGAGTGGCCCTCGTGGAGACTGAGTTCGATGCCGGGGTGAGTACGGCCGAGGTCGGCGACGGTGTCCAGGAAGGGCGGGATCGAGCAGCCCATGATCATGCCGAGCCGGACCCGGCCGCGTACGGCGTCGGCGAACTCGGCGGCGGTGTGCCGGATGGCGTCGAGGGTGGCCAGGGCGTTCTTGGCGAGCGGGAGGATGGCCTCCCCGGCCGGGGTGAGGTGGATGCGACGGCCGGCGCGGTCCAGTAGTTGCTGGCCCAACTCCTTCTCCAGCTTGGCGACTTGGGTACTCACGCCGGACTGGCTGACGTGCAGGCGGGCTGCGGCAGCCGTGAAGGAGCCCTCGTCGACGACGGCGGCGAAGTAGCGCAGCTGGTGCATCTCCATATCTGATGATGATAGCTGGCATCGGTTCTATCTGTTGGACGGATGGGAGAGGTGGCGGAAGGATGGAGGCATGACGACGACGAAGAACGCGCGAGAGCTGGCCGAGACCTACTTCACCGCCTGGGAGGCAGGCGACTTCGACACCATCCGGGGCCTGCTGGCCGAGGACGTCGACTTCGTGGGACCGCTCGGCAAGGCGGCCGGGATCGACCAGGCGCTGGGCGGGCTGCGGGGGCTCGGTCAGGTGCTGGAGAAGATCGACGTGAAGGTGCGGGTGGTGGAGGGTGACGAGGTCATCACCTGGTTCGAGCTGAACACCAGCATCGCGCCGCCGGCACCGACGGCGAACTGGATGCACGTGGAGGACGGGAAGATCGCGCGGATCCGGGTGACCTTCGACCCGCGCGAGGTGCTGGCGGGATTCGAGAAGAAGGCCTGAGGAGGGCCGAGCGGGGCGGGCAGAACAGCACGGGAGACGAGGGTCGTGATCGCCGGGGGGGGGGGGGCGGTGGCGGCCCTCTTCCGCTGTTCGCGCTCAGGCGTCCTCGTCGGGCGGCATCACCCTCAGGGCGGTGATGACACCCAGCACGACCGCGGCGATCGCGAGGGCGAGGAGCGTCGCGAAGGCGGCGGCGATCAGGAATCGCACGGGCGCTCGCGGTCGCGATCGCGGTCTCGGTCGGCGTCGAGGAGCAGCGTGAGGAGGTTGAGGAGGGTCGACGCCGGGGCCGTGTTGAAGCAGACCAGGACGCGGCCGTCGAGGGTCCGGTCGGTGGCGGCCGAGGGGAAGATCAGGCCGAACCTGCGGCCGCGCTCGTGGAGTTCGGCGAGGAGGCTGAGGATGTGGTCCTCGGTGAAGGCCCGGATCCGGGGGTCGGTGGGCTGCATGGGGTGGCGGGTCACTGGGCACCGTCCAGCGTGAGGTGGGCCGCCGGGCGAGGTGCCAGCCCGTGGGCTGGCCCTTTTCCCAGCGGCCTCCTCCCGAACCCGTCGTGCGACGTTAACCGCAACGGGCTCTCCAGTGATCTCCGTGAGGTGCGCTTTCGCAGTCAACGTGGATGCCGTCGTGGCAGGTTGGGCAGACAATGAGAGTCTTCTGTCGCCTCTTGGCCATGAGGGCAGCCCAGTTGGGTTGTTCCTGTCCGAAGAGGTCGAGGTCGGCGAGCTTGCGGATCTGATGGACCGCGATGTTCTCGGTCGCTCCGCACAGCTCGCAGAACCCGGCCAAC
>NZ_JBVHYH010000096.1:0-31916 GCF_055569135.1 Kitasatospora sp. NPDC029367 | reverse complement strand
TTTCCCCTCCCGCGTTCCTCCGGCCCCCCCCCGCCCCCCCCCCCCCCCCCCCCCCCCCCCCCCCCCCCCCCCCCCCCCCCCCCCCCCCCCCCCCCCCCCCCCCCCCCCCCCCCCCCCGACCGACCCGGTCCGCTGTTCGGCGGCTCGACGCGACCCGCAAGGGCGCGAAGCGGCTCGAAGCGGACCGGCCCGGTCCACCGAAGTACCCCGCAGTACCGGGCAGTTCACGCAGTACCCGGCAGTTCACGCGGTGCGCCGCGGTCCACGCGGTTCGCCGCGGCGCCGGCAGACCAGTAGCAGCAGCAGTTCGACAGCACAGCAGCCAGGAGGCATTCCCATGCGCGCCATTCGTTTCGACAGCTACGGCGGCCCCGAGGTCCTGACCCTCGTCGACGTGGAGATCCCCGAGCCCGGTGCGGGCGAGGTGTCGATCGACGTGGAGTACGCGGGCGTCAACTTCGCCGAGGTGATGTTCCGCCGCGGCCAGTTCCAGCCCGGTACCCCGCACGTCCCCGGCCTGGAGGTCACCGGGACCGTCCGCGCCGTCGGCGAGGGCGTCACCAACCTGCGCCCCGGCCAGCGGGTCGCCGCGCTCACCCTGGCCGGCGGCGGCTACGCCGAGGTCGCGGTGGCCCGCGAGCGGCTGACCGTCGCCCTCGACGGCGAGCTGGACGCCATCCCCGGCCCGGTCGCGGCCGCCTTCCCCTGCAACCTGCCGGTCTCCTGGGCGATCCTGCACGACGTGGCCCGGGTCCGCGAGGGCGAGAGCGTCCTGGTGCTGGCCGGTGCCGGCGGCGTGGGCAGCGGCGCCGCGCAGATCGCCCGCAATCTGGGCGCCGGCGCCGTCTACGGCGCGGTGAGCAGCGCGGACAAGGCCGCGTTCGCCAAGGAGAAGTTCGGCTACGACGAGGTGTTCACCTACGACGAGCTGGAGGAGCGCCTCGCCGAGGTGACCGGCGGCCGCGGCGTCGACATCCTGCTGGACTCCATCGGCGGCCCGCTGCGCGCCAAGGCCCTGGACCTGCTGGCCCCGCTCGGCCGCCACGTGGTCTTCGGCAACGCCTCGCAGCAGGACCACACCTACGAGGCCAACCAGATGTGGTACACCGCCAAGACGGTGGCCGGCTACAACATCGGCGGCCTCGCCGACCAGCAGCCCGACCTGGTCCACAGCCACCTGGTGGAGGCCGCCCGCCAGCTCGCCACCGGCGCCGTCCGGATCGAGACCACCGAACTCGCCCTGGAGGAGGCCGTCAAGGCGCACGAGATCCTCGAGGCCCGCGACTCCACCGGCAAGTTCGTCCTGCGCGTCAAGGCCTGACACCCGGCCGCCCGTACCCGAGGGCCGCCTCCGCCATCCGGCGGGGGCGGCCCTTCGGCGTTCCCGCGCGCGGAAACCCGTCCGGAAGCCCGTCCTGAGCCCCCCGCCCGCACACCCGTGAGCGCAACCCCCTTCTGGAGTCCTTCTGATCGCCTTTCGACGCTCGGGCCGCCGCGGAGGCCCCGTGAAAGGTGGTTGGAAAGCGCACCGGTCTGGACTGGTCCCAGCACAGCGAACAGCACATGGGGGAGAGCGCAATGACGAAGACCCGGATCATGATCCGCACCGTGCTCGGCCTGGCGGCCGGCGCGATGGCGGTCGGGGTGGTCCTGTCGGCCGCCGGCGCGGGCGGCGAGTCGGGCGACGACACCCACTGGGGCATGGCGCGCTCCTCGGCCGACACCCACTGGGGCGCACCGGTGCCGGTCACCGACGACACCCACTGGGGCGTGACCGGGCCGGAGCTCGCCCCCGGCCGGTGAGCGACCCGAGGGGTCGGGACCGATCGTCAACGGACAGGGAGGAAAAGGTCATGGGCGGGACACGCCGGATGATGAAGCTGGGGGCGTTCATGCTCGTCCCCGGGTACCACGTCGCCTCCTGGCGGCACCCGGCGGCGCGGGCCGACGGCGGCCTGGACTTCGGCCACTACCGGGACCTGGTGCGCACGGCCGAGCGGGCCAAGTTCGACATGTTCTTCGTCGCGGACGGCGTCGGCATCCGCACGCCGTACCAGGACGCCGACGAACTCAGCCGCTGGGGCCGGTTCCTGCAGTTCGACCCGATCACCCTGCTGTCCGCGCTCTCGGTGCACACCGAGCGGATCGGCCTGGCCGCGACCGCCTCGACCACCTACAACGAGCCGTTCCACCTGGCCCGCAAGTTCGCCTCGATCGACCACCTGAGCGCGGGCCGGGCGGCCTGGAACATCGTCACCTCGGTGACCGACGCCGAGGCCCGCAACTTCAACCGGGACTCCCAGCCGGACCACGGCGCCCGCTACCACCGGGCCCGCGAGTTCATGGAGGTGGTCACCGGGCTGTGGGACAGCTGGGAGGACGACGCCTTCGTCTACGACAAGGACGGCGGGCAGTTCTTCCGGCCCGAGAAGCTGCACGTGCTCGGCCACAAGGGCGAGCACTTCTCGGTCGCCGGCCCGCTCAACGTGGCCCGCCCGCCGCAGGGCTACCCGGTGCTGATCCAGGCCGGCGCCTCCGCCGACGGCCAGGACTTCGCGGCCCGGTGGGCCGAGGTGATCTTCACCGCCAGCCAGACCCTGGAGGAGGGGCAGGCCTTCTACCGGGCGATGGGCGAGCAGGTCCGGGCGCACGGGCGCGACCCGGAGCAGGTGAAGATCATGCCGGGGCTGTTCCCGGTGGTCGGCCGCACCCGTGCCGAGGCCGAGGACAAGTACGCCGTCCTGCAGGAACTCGTCGACCCGGTGGTCGGGTTCGGCCTGCTCACCCAGCTGCTCGGCGACGTCGACGTCTCCGGCAGCCCGGTGGACGGCCCGCTGCCCGAACTGCCCGAGACCCAGGGCAGCACCAGCCGGCAGCGGCTGGTCTACGACAAGGCGCGGCGCGAGGGGCTGACCATCAAGCAGCTCTACCAGTCCGTCTCCGGCGGCCGCGGCCACCGGGTGCTGATCGGCACCCCGGAGGAGATCGCGGACGCGATGGAGGAGTGGTTCACCGGCGGCGCCGCCGACGGCTACAACGTGATGCCGCCGGTGCTGCCGGACGGCCTGACCGACTTCGCCGACCTCGTCGTCCCCGAACTGCAGCGCCGCGGCCTGTTCCGCACCGAGTACGAGGGCACCACGCTGCGCGAGAACCTCGGCCTGGACCGCCCCGCCCACGGCGCCGCCGCCCGTACCGAGCACGCCTGAACAGCTCGCACGTCATCCGAGAACCCGAGGAGCACCCGAGCATGCCGTCACTGGCACGAGACCTCAGAGAGATACCGCCCTCGCCCCTGGTCCAGGTGGAGGAACTGCTCAGCCGCAGCGGCGACCTGGCCCCGATCGGCCTGCACCAGGGCAGGACGGTCTTCGAGCCCTGCGCCCGCCCCCGGCCGTGGAGCGCCGAGGAGTTCGCCACCGCCGCCCACCAGCACGCCCCGCCCGGCGGCGTCCGACAGCTGCGCGAGGCCTTCGCCGAGCACCTGGCGGCCCGCCGCGGCGCCCCGGTCGAGCCCGCGCAGGTGCTGGTCGGCAACGGCGGCACCCACGCCATCTCGGTGGTGCTGCACGCGATCCTCGGCCAGGGCGACGAGGTGCTGGTGCTGTCCCCGCAGTGGCTGTTCGCCACCGGACTGGTGTGGGCGGCCGGCGGGGTGCCGCGCGAGGTGCCGGTCTTCCTGGAGCTCAGCGCCGACGCCGACTTCGACTTCCTGTCGGTGATCGAGCGGGCGGTGACCGCCCGCACCCGGGCGATCTACTTCAACAACCCCAACAACCCGACCGGCTACCGGCTCAGCGACGCCCAGCTGGCGGCGCTCACCGAGCTGGCCGAGCGGCACGACCTGTGGCTGATCGCCGACAACGCCTACGAGAACTACGACTTCACCCGGACCGGCTTCGTCGACCCGGCCACCGTCGGGCGGGCCGCCGAACGCACCTTCTCGGTGTACAGCTGCAGCAAGACCTACGCGATGCCGGGCGCCCGGGTGGGCTTCCTGGTCTCGCCGCCCGGCCTGGCCGAGCCGCTCACCAAGTGGTCGCTGCACTCGCTCTACTCGGTCTCCACCGCGGCCCAGTTCGCCGCGTACGAGGCGCTGCGCACCCCGGCCGAGGAGCTCACCCGCCGCCGCGACCGGGCCGCCGCGGCCTGGTGGCTCGCGGACTCCAAGCTGGAGGTCCCGCACACCGCCGTCTCCGGCGGGCTGTACACCTTTCTCGACCTGGCCGCGTACGGGGACGGCGAACGCTTCGTCCGCCGCTGCGCCGAACTGGGCGTGGGGCTGGCCCCCGGCCGGGTGTTCGGCGCCCACTGCGCCGACTGGGCCCGGCTCTGCTTCACCGCCGCGCCGCCGCCGCTGGTGGCGGAGGCGATCGACCGCATCAACAAGATCTACCGGGAGGGCATCGATGAGCACTGACACGGTGGTCCTGGAGCATTCCGGCCTGGCTCCGTTCCTGCGCCGCTACGACGCGCCGTCGCGCGTCGGCCTCAAGGTCAACGCCTACCGGGGCTACGAGGTGGAGGGCCTGGCCCGGGCGCTGGAGGCGCCCGAACTGGCCGACTGCCCGCTGGAGTGCGTGATGGTCGGCGACTCCTACTTCATGACCCACCTGGGCCGCCCGAGCACCGCGCTGGCCGACGACGCCGAGCGCGAGTGGGCGCTGGCCACCCTGACCGGGCTGGTCGCCGAGGTGCGCGAGGCGATCGACGCCCACTTCCCGGCCGACCGCCGGCCCTTCCTGCTGGCCGACCTGCCGGACGGCGCGACCGCGAGCCCCGCGGCCGCCCTCGCCGCCGGCGAACGGTTCCGGGCGGCGGGCGCCGACGCTGTGAAGGTCGAACTGGCCGGCGACGGCGACCTGGACTGCCTGGCGGCGCTCGCGCTGACCGGCACCACCACCCTCGGCCACCTCGGCTACACCCCGCAGCGCGGCGAGCTGAGCCGGCACGGCGACAGCGTCGAGGGCGCGGAGCGGATGTTCGCCCAGGCCCGCCGGGTGCGGGACGCGGGCGCGGCCGGCCTGATCGTCGAGATGGTCAGCGAGCCCGTCAACCGGGCGCTGAGCCGCCCGGACGCCGCCGGCATCCCGCTGTACTCGGTGTTCAGCGGCCGGGCCGAGTGGGGCGGGCAGAGCCTCAACGTCTGGGACGCGGTGGTCCGCCCGGCCCGCGGCGGCCGGTTCTTCCCGCCGACCGCGGTGATCGAGGCCGCCGAGGCCCCGACCCGCTACACCCCGGACCTGATCGCGGACCGCCTGCGCGAGCTGATCGGGCTCACCCTGGACGGCGGCTTCCCGCTGTCGCCGCGCACCGTCCTGACCCCCGAGGAGACCGAGCGGATCTCCGCGACCGAGCCCTGGAGCGCCCGATGACGACCACCCTCCCCGCCGGCCCCTCCTCCGGCACCGCGGTCTTCGAGCAGCTGGAGTCCGAGATCCGCACCTACTGCCGGCGCTTCCCGGCGGTCTTCACCCGGGCCAGCGGGCACCGGATGTGGGACGAGGACGGCCGCGAGTACCTGGACTTCCTGTCCGGCGCCGGCGCGCTGAACTACGGTCACAACCCGGCCGACGCCCGTCAGGCGCTGGTGGACTACCTGCTCGCGGACGGCCCGGTGCACGGGCTGGACCTGCACACCGGCGCCAAGCGCCGCTTCCTGGAGCGCTTCCAGGAGGTCGTGCTGGCCCCGCGCGGCCTCTCCTACCGGGTCCAGTTCACCGGCCCGACCGGCACCAACGCGATCGAGTCCGCGTTCAAGACGGCCCGCCGGGTCACCGGCCGCACCGACATCGTCGCCTTCACCGGCGGCTTCCACGGCCTCTCGCTCGGCGCGCTCGCCGCCTCGGCCACCGCCTTCAAGCGCGACGCGGCCGGCGTCCCGCTGGCCAACGTGGTGCGGATGCCGTACGAGGGCTTCGCCGGCGAGGGCGTCGACACCATCGACCACCTGACCCGGATGCTGGACGACCCGGGCAGCGGCATGGACAAGCCCGCGGCCTTCGTGGTGGAGACCGTGCAGGGCGAGGGCGGCCTGGCCACCGCGACCCCGGAGTGGCTGCGCCGGCTGGCGCAGGTCGCCCGGGAGCGGGACATCCTGCTGATCGTCGACGACATCCAGGCCGGCTGCGGCCGGACCGGCACCTTCTTCAGCTTCGAGGAGTCCGGCATCACCCCGGACCTGGTGTGCCTGTCCAAGTCGATCAGCGGCTACGGGCTGCCGATGGCGCTGGTGCTGGTCAAGCCGGAGCTGGACCAGCTCGGCCCCGGCGAGCACAGCGGCACCTTCCGCGGCAACAACCTGGCCTTCGTCACCGCCGCCGCCGTCCTGGACCGCTGGGCCGACCCGGCGTTCACCGAGGGCCTGGCCGCCCGGGTGGAGCTGCTGGACGGCCTGCTGGCCGACCTCGCCAAGCGCTTCGCCGCGCTCGGCTGCACCCCGCGCGGCCGGGGCCTGATCCGCGGCCTCGGCTTCACCGACCCCGCCTTCGCGGACCGGGTCTCGCGGGCCGCGTTCGCCGCCGGGCTGCTGGTGGAGACCACCGGCGCGCGCGGCCAGGTGCTCAAGATCATGCCGCCGATCGTGCTCGCCGAGGACCGGCTGACGCACGGCGTCACCCTGCTCGCCGACGTCATCGACGCGGTGTCCCGCAAGGAGGAGGACCGTTGACCGACCTGCTGCCCGACCTCGACACCCCCGTCACCCCGGACGCCGCGGACGGGCCCGAGGACCACGCCCACGGCATCGACGAGACGGTGCTGCGCCGGCTCGCCGCGTCCTGGCCGCGCCGCGCCACCGTCCGCACCGACCTGGACCGGATCACCGACCCCGACCCGGCGGCGTACGACGCCGCGCTGCCCGACTACCCCGAGCGGCTGCTGCCCTTCGCCGAGCACCCGCTCTGGCTGGCCGCCACCCCGGAGCAGCGGCGGACGGTACAGACGCTGGCCTGGCTGGTCTACAACGAGCGGGTCATCGCCGCCGAGGAGTACGTCGCCAACCCGACCTTCGCGATGATCATGCACGGCGTCTTCCCCGGCGCCGACGGCGTGCACACCAAGCGGGCGGTGCAGCAGACCCACGTCGACGAGGTGTGGCACACCTACATGCACATGGTCGCCATGCAGCGCACCCGGGAGCTGCGCGAGGTGACCGCCGAGCCGGCCTACCCGCACACCGTCACCTACCGGCGGCTGCTGGAGGCCGAGGCCAAGGTCTCCGAGAAGTGGGAGCGCGACCTGCTCAAGCTGGTCTGGACGACCGTCTCGGAGATCAGCGTCAACGCCTACCTGGAGCTGCTCTCCCGCGACGAGACCGTCCAGCCGCTGCACGCGCTGGTGCCCCGGCTGCACGCCCGTGACGAGTCCGCCCACTCCTCCGTGATGGTCGAGGTGGCCAAGGGCCTCTACACCCACCTGAACAAGGAGCAGCAGCGGGCCTTCGTGAACGCCCTGCCCGAGGCCCTGAACGCCTTCGTCGCCCAGGACTTCGCGGTCTGGCCCGGCATCCTCAGGCACGCCGGGTTCGAGCGGGCCGAGGAGATCGTCGAGGACTGCCGGCGGGCCGCGGGCCACAACCTGCTGGTGCGCGACTTCTCCGGGATCCGCCGGATCGTGCGCGAGATGGAGCTGACCGAACTGGTCGACTTCGACTTCGGGGCCGAGTGATGCGGCGGCCGGTCGGTCTGCGGGAGCTCTCCGCCGAAGGGCGCCGACTGGCCCTGGCCGCACTCGTCCAGTCCCTGGGCATCGGCCTGTTCACCGCCAGCTCGATCGCCTGGTTCACCCGGCACGTCGGGCTGAGCGCCAACCAGGTGGCGACCGGCCTCGCGGTGGCCGGCGCCGCCGCCCTGGCCGGCTCGCTGCTGGCCGGGGTGCTCGCCGACCGGCACGGCGCCCGGCGGGTGCTCGCCACCGTCTACGCGGGGCGCGGACTCTGCTTCCTCGCCTTCGCGTTCGTGACGGACCTCTGGCAGTACCTGCTGGTCACCCTGTTCTCGGTGGCCTTCGACCGGGCCGGCCCGCCGGTGCTCCAGGCCCTGGTCGCGGCCGCGCTGCCGGAACAGCGCGACCGCAGCCGGCTGCTCGGCCTGGTCAACGTGGTGCGCAACATCGGCCTGGGGCTCGGCGCCATGGCCGGCGGGGTGACGCTCACCCTCGACACCGTCGAGGCGTACCGGATCACCATGGTGCTGATCACCGCGGCGTTCCTGGGCGGCGCCCTCCTGGTGCTGCGGGTGCCCGCCCCGACCCGACCGGCCGCCGCCGCCACCCCCGTCGGCGGCGGCCCCCGGGCCCTGCCGGACCGCCACTACCTGGCGCTGACCGGCCTGAACTTCCTGTTGTCCTTCTTCGACGTGCTGCTGCTGGTGGCGATGCCGGTCTGGGTGCTGGACCACACCACCGCCCCGCACGCCACGGTGTCGGTGCTGTACGCGCTCAACACCGTCCTGGTGGTGGTCGCCCAGCTGCCGGTGAGCCGGCTCGCCGACGAGGTGCGGCGCAGCAGCCGGATGCTGCTGTGGGGCGGGGTGGCGCTGGCCGGCTGCAGCCTGTGCTTCGCCGCGGCGGGCGCGGTGCACGGCGCGGCCTCCGTCCTGATGCTGGTGCTGGCCGTGGTGGCCCTGTCGGTGGGCGAGGTGGTCAGCACCTCGGCCACCTGGAGCCTGTCCATCGAGCTCGCCCCGCCCGAGGCGCGCGGCCGCTACCTGGCCGTGTTCGGCCTCGGCCTGGCCGGCCAGCGGGTGCTCGGACCGGTGGTGGTCACCGGGCTGCTGCTCGGCTCGGGCGCGGTCGGCTGGATCGGCGCGGCCGCGGTGTTCGCGCTGACCGGCGCCGCGGCGGAGCGGGTGGCGCTCGCCGGGCACGCCGAACTCACCGCCCGGGAAACCGAATTGACGACAACGTGATGGATGCGAACGTAGGGAGACCGACCATGCGGATCGGATTCGCCGGACTCGGGACGATGGGCGGCGGCATGTGCCGGCGCCTGGCCGAGGCCGGTTTCGAGGTGGCGGCCTTCGACCTGGACGCCGCCACCGCCGAGCGGGCGGCCGAGCAGCCCGGCATCACCGCCGCCGCCGCGCCCGCCGGCCTGGCCGCGCCGGTCGTGGTCACCATGCTGCCGGACGGCGCCGCCGTCCGGGCCGTGGCCGAGCAGCTGCTGCCGGCCATGGCGGCCGGCTCGGTGCTGGTCGACACCGGCTCCAGCGACCCGGCCGACACCCGCGAACTGCGCGAACTGGCCGGCCGGTACGGCGTGCACGTGGTGGACGCCCCGGTCTCCGGCAGCCCGGCGGCGGCCCGCGGCGGCGAGCTGACCCTGATGGCGGCCGGCGACCCGGAGGCCCTCGACCTGGCCGAGCCGGCGCTCACCGCCCTCGGCCGGGTGTACCGGGTCGGCCCGTCCGGCGCCGGCCACGCGTTGAAGGCGCTGAACAACCTGCTGTCCTCGGTCAGCCTCGCCGCCACCGCCGAAGTCCTGCTCGCCGGGCGGGCGTTCGGCCTCGAACCGGCCGTCATGCTGGAGGTGGTGAACGCCTCCACCGGCCGTAACCACGCCTCCGAGACCAAGTTCCCGGCACACGTGCTGACTGGCACCTTCGACTCCGGCTTCGCGCTCCGGCTGATGCTCAAGGACCTGCGGATCGCCGACCGGCTGCTGGCGGACGCCGGCGGCCGCTCCGACCTGGGCCGGGCCTGCCGGGCGCTCTGGGAGGACGCCCGGGAGAAGCTGCCGGAGCAGGCCGACAACGTCGAGCTGGTCCGCTGGCTGGAGTCCGAGGCCGGACGGGAGCTGCGGTCGTGAACGGCCCCGAGCTGACGCCCGCCCCGCGGATCGCCGTGATCGGCGGCACCCCCGCCACCCTGCGCAAGGTGCGCGCCGCGGGCTTCGAGATCGTCTGGGTGTACGGGCCGCAGGAGCTGGACCCGGCCGGCCTGGCGCACGTCGCCGAGGCCTACCTGACGGACTACCGGGAGCCCGCCGCCGTCGCCGAACTGCTCGCCACCGTGCACCGGTCCCGCCCGCTGGTCCGGGTGGTCTCGATCATCGAGGACGGCCTGGAACCGGCCGCCGCCGCGACCACCCGGCTCGGCCTGCCCGGCAACGGGCTGGACCTCGTCCAGGTGCTCCAGGACAAGCTGGCCTTCCGCACCCTGCTCGCCGAGCGCGGCGTGGACGCCGTCGCGGCCCGGATCGGGCACACCGCCGAGGACATCCGCGCCTTCGTCGCCGAGCACGGCCCGACCGTGATCAAGCCGCGCTACGGCTCCGGCAGCCTCGGGGTGCGCTTCGTCGAGGACCTCGCCGCCGTGGACGAGGCGGGCGCCTGGGCGGCCGGCTTCGGACTGCACTCCTTCCTGATGGAGCAGTTCCTGTCGGGCACCGAGATCAGCGTGGAGACCTTCAGCTACGCCGGCCGGCACGTGGTGCTCGCCTTCACGGCCAAGGAGAAGCTCGCCTCCTTCGTCGAGGTCGGCCACACCCAGCCCGCCCCGCTGGAGGACGCCACCGCCCGCCGGGTCGAGGAACTGGTCTTCGCGATGCTCGACACCGTCGGCCTGGCCGACGGCCCCGCGCACACCGAGGTGATCCTCACCGCGCAGGGGCCCCGGCTGGTCGAGTCGCACAGCCGGCGCGGCGGGGACCGGATCACCGACCTGGTGAAGGAGGTCTACGGGATCGACACTGATGCCCTGGCCTTCCTCTGGTACGCCGGGCGCACCGACCCGGTCCGGCCCGGGGAGCCGTCCTGCGGCGCCTCGATCCGCTTCCTGACCGCCGAACCCGGCGTGGTCGCCTCGGTCGAGGGCCTGGACGCGGTGCTCGCCGACCCGGCGGTCGTCGACGCCTCGGTGAGCGTCGCCCCGGGCGACACCGTGGTGCCGATCGCCTGGTCCTACGACCGCTGCGGCCTGGTGCTGGCCCGCGGCCGGGACGGCCGGGACGCGGCCGAGCGGGCGAGCGCCCTCGCCGCCCGGATCGCGATCCGGACCGCGCCCGCCGAGACCGGCCCGCCCGCCCGCACCCTGGCCACCATCGCGGCCCGCCCGGACCGGCTGGTCGGCGCCGCCCCGGACCCCGCCCCGGGAGCCGGCCCGGGAGCCGCCGAGTGAGCGTCGACGCCAAGGAACTGCGCGGGGCGCTGCGCCCGCACGCGGCCGGGATCGCGGTGCTCACCGCGCCCGGGCCGGTCGGGGTGACGATCACCTCCTTCACCTCGGTCAGCGCCAGCCCGGCGCTGGTCTCCTTCGCCCTGGCGCAGACGTCCAGCACCTGGCCGCGGGTCCGGGACAGCGAGTGGTTCGGCGTCCAGATCCTCGGCGCCCACCAGCAGGAGCTGGCCCGGCTGTTCGCCACCCCGGGCGCCGACCGCTTCGGCCCGGACACCCGCTGGCACTCCGGGCCGCACCAGGTCCCGCTGCTCGACGGCTGCCTGAGCTGGCTGGTCTGCACCCGGCACGACGTCCGCACCCTGGGCGACCACCACGTGGTCACGGCCGCCGTCACGGAGGTCCGCCACGGCGCGCCGGGCGACAGCCTGGTCCACCTGCACGGCGTGATGCGGCCGGTGGCCCAGCCCGCTCTGGCCCGGCCCGCCCTGACCCGGAGCTGACCCCCGCCGGGAGCTGACCCCCCGCCGGGACCTGACCCCCCTGGCCGGGAGCCGGCCCCCGCCCACCATCCGACTGGAGGAGCAATGGAGACGGAAGCACGACCGCCGCGGCAGCCGGCCACCGGGGCGACCGCCCCGCACGCCCTGGTGCTGGTGGACAGCGACCACGCCGACACCCCGTACGACCTCTGGGCGGCCGAACTCGGCGTCCGGCTGACCCTGCTGGTCTCCGAGGAGAAGTACCCGCAGTATGCCCACCTGCCGGCCGCCCGGTCGATCCCCGGCTACCACGGCGGCAGCGAACTCGAGCGGGTGGCCATGGAGTTGGCCGAGGAGGACTTCGTCGCGGTGATCGCCCGCGGCGAGCGGGACGTGCTGCGCGCCGCCCGGCTGCGCGAGCTGTTCGGCCTGCCCGGCCAGCACTGGGACAGCGCCCTGGCCTTCCGCGACAAGGTCCTGATGAAGACCATGCTGCGCGAGAAGGGCCTGGACGTACCGGAGTTCGCGCCGGTGCGGGTCGCGCTCGACCTGTTCGGCTTCATCCGCGAGCACGGCTACCCGGTGGTGGTGAAGCCCGCCCTGGGCTCCGGCTCCAAGGGCACCGTGGTGCTGCGCGACGAGGCCGACCTCACCGGACTGCTCGCCGGGGGCCTGCCCGAGCACGCCGAGGTGGAGCGCTTCGTCGACGGCCGGATGTACGTCGTCGACGGCCTGGTCACCGAGGGCCGGCTGGCCGCCGTGTTCGTCTCGCACTACCTCAACGACTGCCTCACCTTCCACTCCGGCGGCTACCTCGGCTCGGCCCAGCTGAACCGGGGCGAGCCGCTGGTGGAGCGCCTGATCGAGTACGCCGAGACGGTGCTGACGGTGCTGCCGACCCCCGACTGCACCAACTTCCACCTCGAGGTGTTCCTCACCCCCGACGACCGCCTGGTGCTCTGCGAGGTGGCCAGCCGGACCGGCGGGGCCCGCACCACCGGGGCGATCCGCGCCGCCACCGGCTTCGACCTGGACCAGCGCTGGTTCGCCGCCCAGCTCGGCGAGCGGATCCCCCGGGGCGAGGAGCTGCGGGCGGTGCCGCCGGGCGGCTCCGGCGGCTGGGTGCTGTTCTACCCCGGGCGGGGCCGGCTGACCGGACTGCCGCAGGAGCCGCCGTCCTTCGTGGTCGAGGAGCGGATCAAGGGCACGGTCGGACACCGCTACCACGGTGGCGAGAAGTCCGGGGACTACCTCGGCGGCTATGTGATCATTGGCCGGGACGCGGCCGAAGTCGCCGCCAACGCCGAGGAGTTGGCCGCGTGGTACGCGAACGGGATCAGCTGGGAGGAGTAGGGTTCGATGGACAAGCGGTACATCGTGGTCGGCGCGGGGGCGGTCGGCGGCGTGGTCGGCGCGCGGCTGCACCGGGCCGGGCAGCAGGTGGTCCTGGTCGCGCGCGGCGAGCACGGCGCGGCGCTGCGCGAGCACGGGCTGACGGTGCACTCCCCGGCGGGGGCGGCCACCGCCCGGATCCCGGTGGCCGCCGGTCCGCAGGAGCTCGAACTGCGCGAGGGCGACGTCCTGTTGCTGGCCGTCAAGACCCAGGACACCGCGGCCGCGCTGGCCGACTGGGCCGACCGCCCGGTCGGCCCGGCCGGGGCCCGGGCCGGCGCCCGGCTGCCGCTGGTCTGCCTGCAGAACGGGGTGGAGAACGAGCGGCTGGCGCTGCGGCACTTCCGCCGGGTGTACGGCGCCATGGTCGTGCTGCCGGCCGCCTTCCTCACCCCGGGCGAGGTGCGCACCTGGTGCGGGCCGCGCACCGGCGCCCTCGCCCTGGGCCGCTACCCGGACGGCGCCGACGACACCGTCCGGGAGATCGCCGCCGACCTCACCGCGGCCGACTTCCGGGCCGAGGTGGTCGAGGACGTGCTGCGCTGGAAGTACGGCAAGCTGGTCGACAACCTGGCCAACGCCGTCGACGCGCTGTGCGGGCAGCGGCCCGGGGCGGAGTCCGCGGCTCTGGCCGTCCGGGCGCGGGCCGAGGCCGTCGCCGTGCTGGAGCGGTCGGGCATCGCGTTCGCGACGTCCGAGGAGCTGACCGAACTGCGCCTGGGCGCGGTCGAGCGTCGGCCGTCGGACCCCGGGGCCGGGCACGGCTCGACCTGGCAGAGCCTCAAGCGGGGCGGCCGGTCCGCCGAGGTGGACTACCTGAACGGGGAGATCGTGCTGCTGGGGCGCGGCTGCGGGGTGCCGACGCCGGTCAACGAGCTGTTCCAGGAACTGGTGAACCGCTGGGTGCGGGAGCGCCGCGAGCCCGGCAGCCTGGCCGTGGCGGAGCTGGCCGAGCTGATCGGGCGGGCGGCGGACGAACAGCCCCTCGCGGCGGGGTAGTCGGCCGGACCTGGCCGCGGGCCGGAGGTCAGCAGCGGTCCGGGCGGCTCCCCAGGCGCAGCGCCGGTCCGGCCTCGGCGGCCGGTTCGGGGCCGCGCCGCGACTCGGCCAGCAGGTCCTCGGTGCGCTCCAGCCAGGGCTTGGAACCGAGTTCGGTGAACAGCTTCCGGCAGGCCTTGAGGTGCCCGGCGGCCTGGGCGCGGTCGGCCCGGCGGAGCGCGATCTCGGCCAGCGCGTAGCGCGAGCGGCCCTCCACGGCCCGCTCGCCGACCTGCCGGGACAGCTCCAGCGCCCGGGTCAGGGTGTCGACCGCGCCGTCCAGCCGGCCCTCCCGGCGGTGCACCGTGCCGAGGCCGTGCAGCGCGTAGGCCTCGCCGATCCGGTCGCCGCCGGCCCGGACGATCCGTAGCACCTCCCGCAGGGCGTCCTCGGCCAGGTCCGTCCGCCCGGCCGACAGGTGCAGCTCGGCGAACCGTTGCAGCACCTGGGCCTCCACCCGGACGCAGTTCTCCGCCCGGCAGATCACCAGGGCCTGCTCCAGCAGGGCGTGGGCCCGCTCCGGCCGGCCCGCCGTCATCCACCAGCCGGCCAGGCTGCGCAGGATGTGGGCCTCGCCGATCCGGTCGCCGACCAGCCGCATCACGGCCAGCGCCTCGTCGTACTTCTCCCGCATCGCCAGGTCGTCGCCGCGCACCCCGTCCAGGAAGGCGTCGTTGCGCAGCACCAGGGCCCGGCCGTGGTCGTGTCCGGCCGCCTCGAACAGCTCCCGGGCGAGCGCGAAGTGCTCCTGGGCCTGCTCGTGCCGGGTCTGGAACATGTGCAGGGTCCCGAGCGAGTAGAGCATCGCGGCCTGGCCGACGGTGTTGCCCGCCCGGACCGCCGTCTCCTGGGCGAGCCGGGCGGTCTCCTCCCAGTCGTCGAAGTGCCCCTTGGCCTCGAACAGGGTGACCGAGGTGAGCGCGAGATCCCAGCAGAGTTCGTCCAGCCCGGCCGCGGCGGCCTGCCGTACGGCCGTCACCAGGGCCAGCCGCTCGGTGTCCCAGCCGTCCACCCCGGTCCCGGCCGCGCCCGAGCGGCCCTCCAGCGGCGGCCGCCAGCGCTCGGCCGTGCCGTGGATGACGGTGTAGTCGCCGCCGTACTCCCGGCGGTGGGCGTCCTCGGCCAGGGCCAGCCAGCCGCCCAGCATCCGGGCCAGCGCGGCCTGCCGCTCGCCCGTGCTCTCGGTGGCCACCAACTGCTCGTGGGCGTAGGCGCGGACCAGGTCGTGGAAGCGGTAGCGCGGCCCCGGCTGGTTCGGGTACTGGACGATGTCCATCACCTGGGCCTCGACCAGCAGGTCGAGGGTGTCCTCGGCGGTGCACGGGTCGCAGTCCAGCAGCGCCGCCGCGATCCAGGCGGGCGCGTCCGGCAGCTGGACCAGGGAGAACAGCCGGAACAGCCGCTGGGCCGAGGGCGGCAGGGCGCGGTAGGTGAGGCTGATGGTGGAGCGCAGTTCGAGGCCGTGGTGGCTGAGCTCGTCCAGCCGGCGGCGCTCGTTGCGCAGCCGCCGGACCAGCCGCTCCACCGGCCAGTGCGGGTGCGAGGCCAGCCGGGCGCCGGCGATCCGCAGCGCCAGCGGCAGCCCGTCGCACAGGTGGACCAGCTCGACGGCGGTGTCCAGTTCGGCCTGGACCCGCGGCCTGCCGATGATGCCCGCCAGCAGGTCCAGCGCGTTGGACATGTCGAACACCTCGACGTCCACCCGGTGGATCCCCGGGACCCGGGCCAGCCGGACCCGGCTGGTCGCGAGCACCGCGCAGCTGGCGCTGCCCGGCAGCAGCGGCGTCACCTGCTCCGCGCTGGTCACTCCGTCCAGGACCACCAGGACCCGGCTGTCGGCCAGTCGGCTGCGGTACATCTCGGCCCGCTCCTGGGGGTCCTCCGGGATCGCCTTGGCCGGCACCCCGACCGCCCGCAGGAAGCGGGCGAGCAGCGTCCCGGTCCGGCCCTCGCCCTCGCCGGTGGCGCCCGGCTCGGCGGTCGGGGTGTGCAGGTCGGCGTAGAGGTGGCCGTCCGGGAAGTGGGCGCCGGCCTCGTGCGCGGCGCGCACCGCCAGCGCGGACTTGCCGACCCCGCCCGGGCCGCAGATGTTGACGATCGGCACCGCGTAGCCGGGGGCCTGGGTGCCGGCGTAGGGCACGATCAGCTTCTTGATCTCGTCGAGCTGGCTCCGGCGACCGATGAAGTCGCTGATGCTGGCGGGGAGTTGGCGGGGGGTGAGGCGGAAGGCGGTCTCGGCGGCGGGGTGTGCCGGGTGGGTGGTGAGGGTGGCCTGGACGGTGTGGGTGGTGTGCGCGGTGTGCGCGGCGTGGACGGCGGGAGCCGGGGGCGCGGGCGGGGGAATGGCGGGGGCCGGGTCCGCGGTGCCCCGGTCGGCGGGCGGCATCGACAGGGGCGCCACGGAGACCAGGGCCACCTGGGGTACGGGCGCCGGTGCGGGGGCGAGCACGGGTGCGAGCGGCGGAGCGGCCGGGCTGGCGGCGGTGTGCCGGGCGTGCCCGTCGCGGTGCCCCGGCAGGTCCAGCCCGGGGGACTGGCACAGGATCGCCCGCTCCAGCTCCCGTAGTTCCTGGCCCGGCTCGATGCCGATCTCCTCGACCAGTGCCCGGCGCGCCCGCTGGAACGCCTCCAGCGCGTCCGCCTGCCGGCCCGAGCGGTACAGCGCCAGCATCAGCTGCCCGTACAGCCGCTCCCGGAGCGGGTGGCGGGCGGTCAGCGAGGCCAGTTCGGCGCCCAGCTCGCCGTGCCGGCCGAGCAGCAGGTCCAGCCGGACCCGCTCCTCCAGCACGGTCAGCCGCCGGTCGTCCAGGTGGGTGGCGGCCCGCTGGGCCAGCTCGCCGGGCACCCCGTCCAGCGCGGGCCCGCGCCACAGCGCCAGCGCCGCGCGCATGGTGGCGGCCGCCCGCTCGGTGCGGCCCGCGCCGTCCTCCTCCCGGGCGAGCGCGACCAGCCGTTCGAACTCCAGGCTGTCCACGTCGGCGGGCGCCAGCTCCAGCGCGTAGCCGGGGGAGCGGGTGATGATCGCCTCCGGCCGACCGGCCTGGGTGAAACGTTTGCGCAGGGTGGAGACGGCGACCTGGACCTGTCCGCGGGCCGTGGTCGGCGGTGCGTCCCCCCACACCGCGTCGATCAGCTGTTCGGTGGAGACGGTCCGGTTGACGTTCAGTCCGAGCATCGCCAGGACCACCCGCTGCCGTGGGCCGCCCAGGTCCAGCGAGCGCCCCTCATGGACCAGTTCGACCGACCCCAGCAGCCGTAGCAGCATGCCTTCCTCCCCGTCAACCGAAACGCGCTCAGCGTATTGGTATACACCAGATTCCCCCGTGGACACTACCGTCACAGCATTAACCGGACAGTCCGTGCGGGAGGTTTCTGTACGCTCGCCGAATTCTTGCCATAACCCCCGCGCTATCGTACGTGATCCCGGTCTGACCATTGCTGACGCAGATGCTTCGTGTGCGTGTCAGCTCTGCCAGGGCCTCCGGACGGATTCTCCGGGGCCGGGCCCCCGGCGGGCGGCCCCGGAATTGTTTTTGGACATTCGGGAGCGGCCCGCCGGGCCTCTGAACCGGCCGTGCCGCCCGGCCCGTTCGACGCGCCCCGAACGGGCCCTCAGGTTACGGTGACCGGACCGGACGGGGCCGAACGGAGGAGGGCGGGTCGATGGCGGGCGAGCCGACGGAGAGCGAGCCGACGGAGAGCGGGTCGAGGGCCGACGGATCGACGGCCGGAGGGCCGGGGGAGGACGTGGTGGACCGGCGCCGGCCGCGCCGGCTCGCGCGGCTCGCCCTGCTGTGCGCACTGGCCGCCGTGGTCGTGCTCGCCTTCACCGGCCCGCACGGGCTGCTGGTGCTGCTCGCCGAGCTCGCCGGCCTGGTGGTGACGGCCGTCGGCGTCTGGTGGGCGATCACCCGGCGGGCCCTGTGGCGGCTGGTCGGCGTGCTGCTGGCCGTCGGTGGGCCGGCCGCCGGCGTCCTGCTCGCCTATGACGCCGGGGTGCTGGCGCTCACGGTGACCGCCGTGGCCCTCTGGCTCGCCGCCCTCGCCTGCGCCCGCGCCGCGCTGCGCGCCGCCCGGCCGCCGCGCCCGATGCCCACCCGGGAGACCCCGCCGCCGCGGCAGCCCGTCCTGATCATGAACCCGAAGTCCGGCGGCGGGAAGGTCGAACGCTTCGACCTGGTCCGGCGCGCCGAGGAACTGGGCGCCCGGGTGGTGTTGCTCGACACCTCCGCCGAGCAGGACGTCGCCGAGCTCGCCCGCCGGGCGGTCGCCGACGGCGCCGACCTGCTCGGAGTGGCCGGCGGCGACGGCACCCAGGCCCTGGTCGCGGCCGTCGCCGCCGAACACGGCCTGCCGTTCTTGGTCGTCTCCGCCGGGACCCGCAACCACTTCGCGATGGACCTCGGCCTCGACCGCACCGACCCCGCCACCTGCCTCGACGCCCTCCGCGACGGCGTCGAACTCACCGTCGACCTGGGCCGGGTCGGCGACCGGACCTTCGTCAACACCGTCTCCTTCGGCGCCTACGCCCAGATCGTGCAGAGCCCCGAGTACCGCGACGCCAAGACCGCCACCGCCCTCGACGCCCTGCCCGACCTGCTGACCGGCGAGGCCGGGCCCACCCTCACCGCCCGCGCCGACGGGCACCGCATCGACGCCCCGCAGGCCCTGCTGGTCAGCAACAACCCGTACGCCGCCCCCGACCCCGTCGACCTCGGCCGCCGCCCCCGGCTGGACGAGGGCCTGCTGGGCGTGGTCGGCGTCCGGGTCGAGGGCGCCGCCGGAGCCGCCGAACTCGTCCTGCTCGGCGAGCGGGCCGCCGCACTGACCCTGCTCTCGGCGCGGCAGGTCACCGTGCACGCCGACGCCGCCGAGATCCCCGTCGCCGTCGACGGCGAGGCGCTGACCCTGCCGACCCCGGTCGTCTGCACCCTGCAGCACCGCGCCCTGCGGGTCCGCGTCCCGCGCGAGCGCCCCGGCGCCGACCCGGCCCAACGGGCCCACGCCCACCCGCTGGACTGGCGCGACGTCACCCGGCTGGCCCTGTCCGGCCCGGGTACGCACCCGGCGCAGGCTCGACCCACCGGAGGCCACCGATGACCGGCCCGGTCCTGCGCGACCTCACCGCGCTCGACGCGGCGCTCTACGCCGCCGTCGCCGCCACCGACACCCCCGCCCTCGACTCCGCCCTGCGCACCCTCTCCGCGGCCGCCGACCACTCGAAGATCAACCTCTCCGTCGCCGCCGCCCTGGCCCTCGTCCCCGGCCGCTGCCGCCGCGCCGGGGTGACCGGCGCGGCCGCCGTCGCCCTCGCCTCCTTCACCGCCAACATCCTCGGCAAGCGGCTGGTCCGCCGCCCCCGCCCGGACCGGGAGGCCGCCCGGGTGGTGCTGGGCCGGCACGTCCCGATGCCGGTCAGCGCCTCCTTCCCCTCCGGCCACACCGCCTCCGCCTTCGCCCTGGCCACCGCCGTCGGCACCCTGCTGCCCGCCACCGCCGTCCCGCTCGGCCTGCTCGCCGTCGCCGTCGGCTACTCCCGGGTGCACACCGGCGTCCACTACCCGGGCGACGTCCTGGCCGGCGCCCTGCTGGGCAGCACCTGCGCCGGGATCGCGCTCGCGGCCGGACGGCGGACGCCGTAGGGTCGAGCCTTCGGACCCGGGGAGGGGAACACTGATGCTGCACCGCAGCCTGGGAGTTGACGGACCGAAGGTGAGCGCGCTGTGCCTCGGCGCGATGACCTTCGGCACCACCGTGGACGAGCGGACCGCCACCGCGATCCTCGACCGGTTCACCGAGGCCGGCGGGACCTTCATCGACACCGCGAACAACTACGCCTGCTGGGCCCCCGGCGGCACCGGCCACGAGAGCGAGGAACTCCTGGGCCGCTGGACCGCTCGCCGCCGCAACCGCGACCGGCTCGTCCTCGCCACCAAGGCCGGCGCCCGCCCCGTCCCCGGACTGCCCTACCCCGAACACCTCGAAGGCCTCTCCGCCCCCGCCCTGCGCAGCGCGGCCGAGGGCAGCCTGCGCCGGCTCGGCACCGACCGGATCGACCTCTACTACGCCCACGTCACGGACCCGGGCACGCCCGTCGAGGAGACCATGGGCGCCTTCGCGGGCCTGGTCGCCGACGGCAAGGTCACCGCCCTCGGCTGCAGCAACCACCGCGCCGCCGACCTCGCCGCGGCCAACGACCTCGCCGACACGCGCGGCTGGCCCGGCTACCGGTGCGTCCAGCAGCGCCACAGCCACCTGCAACCCCGGCCCGGCGCGGACCTCGGCATCCAGCGGCACGCCGACCGGGCCCTGCTGAGCTACCTCGCGGACCGGCCGGACCTCACCCTGCTCGCCTACTCGCCGCTGCTCGGCGGCTCCTACACCCGCCCCGACCGCCCCCTGCCCGAGGAGTACCGGTGGCCCGGCACCGAGGCCCGGCTCGCGGCGCTGGCCGAGGTCGCGGAGGAGACCGGCGCCACCGTCAACCAGGTCGTCCTGGCCTGGCTGCTCGGGCACCCCGTCCCCACCGTCCCGGTGATCGGCGCCGGCTCGGTCGCCCAGCTGGAGGAGAGCCTGGCCGCCCTGGACCTGGCCCTCGACCCGGACCAGCGCCATCGCCTGGACACCGCGGGCAGTTGAGCCGGGCAGCCGGGCAGCTGAGTCGAGCCGGGCGGGCCGTCAGTGCCGCCCGGTCCCGGTCCCGGTCGCGGGGCGCCGGATCGAAGGCGTCCACCGCCGCCGACGGCCGGCCGGGCCGCCCTCGGCGCCCGCCGCGCGGGCCCCGTGCACCCGGCGGCGGGCCTGCTCGGCGAGCCCGCGGGTGTCCGCGGTGGTCCGGTCGAGGGCGGTCGCCACCAGGTCGACGGGCAGCCGGAACACCTCGTGCAGCACGAAGGCGATCCGCTCGGCGGGGGCCAGCGCGTCCAGCGCGGCCAGCAGCGCGGGCCCGACCGACCCGTCCGCCGGCACCGGGTGCCCCGGCCCGACCGCCACGTCCGGGAGCCGCCGGGGCCGGGTGTCCCGCGCACCCAGCAGCCCCAGGCAGACCCGCCCGGTCACCGTGGTCAACCACTCGGCGAGGTCAGCCACCTCCGCCGGATCGATCCGGCCGAGCCTGACCCACACCTCCCGCACCGCGGCCTCCGCCTCCGCGTGCGAGCCCAGCAACGGGTACGCGAGGGCCCTCATCCGCGGCCGCAGGTGCTCGAACTGGCCTGCCTGCCGGTCCTGCTCGGGCACGGTCACACTCCTCGGCTCCGGAGGGTTCGTCACCGACCGGTACCCGGCCGTGGCTGGACCTTACTCGGAGAAGCAGGTTGATCACACCGGGTGGTGCCGGGCGAATCTCCGGGGAGGTCCGACGCGGGTCGCCGGAAACGACGCCGGTCGCCGGAAACGACGCCGGAAACGACGCCGTCCCCCGCCGGATGGACTCCGGCGGGGGACGGCGCTCTGCGGTGCTGGGGTCGAACGGGTGTTACACCGTCTGCTGGGCCTCGAAGATCCAGTGCTCGTTCCCCTGGTCGACGCACTGCCAGACGTCCAGGCCCCGGCCGTTGGTGGTGTTCCAGGCGCTGAGGTCCAGGCAGAGGCCGGACGCCGGGTTGTACAGCGAGTTGTCGTAGCGGCGGGTCCAGGTCTGCGAGCCCGGGTTGCTGCCGCAGTCCTGCGCGACGACCGGGGTGCCGTTGACGGCCGCGGCGTCCGCGGTGCCGAGGCAGAGCCCGGAGATCGGCATCTTGATCCGGTTGTCCTTGGTCATCACGAAGTGCTGGCTGTCGCCGTTCCAGCAGTCGTAGATCCGGAGCTGGGCACCGGCGTTGCCACCCCAGTTGTCGAGGCACTTGCGGCTGTCGACCGCGCTGCGGATCTGGATGGCCGAGTCGGTGGTGGCGAGCGTGTTGGCCTGCTGGTCGGTCAGCGCGTACGGGTAGGCCCGGACGTCGCTGATCGCGCCGTTGAGCAGGTCACCGGGGGTGGACTTGTTGTAGGTGACACCGCCGATGTTCAGGCTGCCGGGGGCGGGCTTCCAGCCGCTGGGCATCCTGTCGGAGCCGACGGCCGCGCCGTTGACGTACAGCGTGATGGTCGAGGTGTCGGCGTTGAACGTGCCGGTCAGGTGGGTCCACTGACCGACCGCCGCGTTGGTGCGGCCGCTGTGGTCGTAGGCGGAGTACCAGGCCGTGGGGTTGGTGCTGTCACTGCTCGGTGCGACGAAGGCCCAGTTGTGGAAGGACTTCGAGTACTGCAGGTAGAACGGGCTCGCCACGTCGCCGGTGAGGGAGACGGCGGTCTCGAAGGAGTCGAGGTTGTTGACCTTGACCCAGGCCGAGACGCTGTAGCTGCGGGTGGTGTCGAGACCGCTGTTGACGGGGGCGGTGGTGCGGTAGACCGACGCTCCGTCGAAGGCGGTGGCCTTGTTGGCGGTGCGGTTGTGGTCGGCGGTGAGGGTGGCCCCGGTCGGGTAGCTGTTCTTCGGGTCGTCGCCGTTGCGGTAGAGCTTGTTGGTGTCACCGCTGTCGCCGCTGGTGCGGCCGTCGAGCACCCACTGGGCCGGGTTGACGGCGGTGTTGGCGACGGTGTTGGGGCCGACCTGCCAGGTGTAGCCGGCGGTCGGGGTGCCCGCAGTGGTGACCTTGCCCCACCAGATGTCGACGGAGCCGTCGGCCTTGGTACCCCAGAGGGCGGCGTTGCCGTTGCCGGTGAGGTCGCCGTCGGAGCCGAGGGTGGTCCAGGTGTCGCTGGGCACCCCGCCGATCTTGGTGGTGCTGGCGATGCCGGTGAGGGTGGGGACCATCAGGGGCTTGCCGGTGGGGTCGTTGACGGGCTGGCCCTGGTTGTCGGTGGCCAGGACGGTGCCGGTGGTGAAGGTGAGGCCGTTGAGGTCGTCCTTGGCGGCGTCGGCGGAGGCGGCGAGGTTGCGGGTGAACAGGCCGGGGTGGCCCTGCTTGGCCCAGTCGCCGGGGGTGATGAGCTCCTTGTCCTTCCAGCCGGTGGCGGCGAGGCGGACGGGCTTGCCGAGGGTGTTGGCGTTGGTCGCGGGGTAGTACCAGAGGGCCGCGTCGGTGCCGTTGTTGGTGCTCTCGACGGTGAGCAGGCCGGTCTTGTTCTTGAAGCCGAGCTTGGGGTCGAGGTCGGTGTTGACGGGGTCGCCGAGGGCGGCGATGCGCAGGGTGGTGGACCAGTCGTTGGCGTTGTAGCCGGCGGTGGTCAGCCAGGAGCAGTCCTCGGTGGCGGTCTTGGCGCACTTGGGCTTGGCGAGCGGGACGGGCTTGTCGATCCGGCCGTAGACGCCGGTGTTGCCCGGGTTCGGGTAGACCCAGAGTTCGCCCGCGCCGGGTGCGTGGGCGATCACGTCGTCGATGTTGTTGCCGCCGGTGAGGGTGCCGCGGTGGGTCAGCTGGATGCCGTTCCACCCCTTGCCGCCGGGGGCCTCCGCCGGGAGGGAGACGGCCGAGACGGACGGGCTCTTGGCGTTCGGGTTGCCCGGCGGGTTGTACGCCCGCAGGTAGCCGGCCTGGTCGGGCGCGAGGATGTCGGGCGCGCCGTCGCCGGTGACGTCACCGAAGACCGGCGGCGGGCCGTCCGGGTTCCACGGCACGTAGAAGGAGTACTGGGCGACCGGGGAGACGTTGCGGGCGTTGTCCATCACCTGCAGGTACAGGATGTTGGTGCCCCAGCGGCCGGGGGTGACCGGGATCCCGCCCTGCGGCATCGAACCGCCGCACGACCAGCCGACGTTGGCGAGCTGCGGGTCCCAGCCCCAGCGGGCGCAGACCACGCCGGAGGCGTTGCCGCCGGGTGCGGGGTCGGTCGCGGTGAAGGGCACCAGGCCCTGCTCGCCGGCGTGCTTCTTGGTGACCTGGCCGTTGCCGGACGGCGGGAACCTGTCCGCGAGGTCGGCGGCCGACAGCACGGTGTTGGCGTCCGGGACGGAGAGGGTCGGCGGGGTCAGGTCGACGCCGAAGCGGCACATCGGGGTGGAGGCGGACATCCGGACCAGCTTGTCGGTGGCCATGGTGCCCCAGCCGTAGACGTGGCCGTCCTTGATGACGCTCGGGTTGACCTGGAAGACCGCGTTCCCTCCGTTGGTCACCTCGGCGGTGTAGCCGGAGTCGACGTCGGCGCTCAGGTCCGCGTAGTCCCAGATGTGGGTCCAGGCGAACAGTGAGGTTTGGGCGTTGCTGCTGACCGTCGCGTTGAGGCTGACCGACCCGTTGAAGCCCGAGGAGGAGTTGAGCCAGCCGATCGAGTTGCCGTCACAGCCCTGGTTCTCGGCCCACGGCACGGTCGTCGAGGGGACGGGCCAGGCGTACGGGTTGGTCGGGGTGTTGGGGACGCGGTCGTACTCGACGACGACGGCGGGGTTGTAGGTGAGGCGCTTGAAGGCCATCTTGTCGGACTCGTTGTGGGCGAAGAGTCCGAAGGTGAGGGTGTCGTGGCTGGGGGCGTACTGCTGGTAGGCGCCGGTGACGTCGTAGTCGAACTGGGTGTTGCCGCCGCAGCCGCTCTGGCCGGCGCCGCCGACGTCGGCGCTGCCGGTCCAGGCGACGACGCCGGGGGTGTTGTTCCAGCTGGTGCTGTTGTCGATGGCGCCGGTGAGGGCGAGGTCGACCTGGTACTTGTTGGTGCAGGACATGTCGGCGGACTTGGCCTCCCAGACGGACAGGACGGCCTTGTTGATGACGATGTCGTTGTACCAGCGGGTGTCGAACTGGAAGTAGGAGCGTTCGATGCCCTTGTCGGTGCGCCAGCCCTGGTAGCCGACGCCCGGCTGGGCGTACTGGTCACCGGTGTTGGCGACGGTGCGGCCGAGGTTGGCGGCGCCCGGGTAGGCGGACTGGGTCCAGGTCCAGGCGTTGGCCTCGCGGCGGTCGTAGATCCAGCCGGGGTCGATGAACCAGGGGCCCTGGCCCTTGCCGAGGACGGTGTCGTCGGTGGTGAGCTCGACGGCGTCGCCGGAGACCGCCGTCTTCATGGTGGCGACCTTGGCGTTGGTCCCCGGTGCCTCGGCGGTGCTGGTCTGCTCCGGGGTCTGGCCGTCGCCGTCGCGTTGGGCGGCGGCGGACTTGCCCTTGACCGCGGGGGCGCCCGTCGTGCCGCTGTCCCACATCTGCGGGGCGGAGGCGTGCCAGCGGGTCTTGCCGTCCTTGGTGGTGGCGGATAGGTTCCCGGCGTCGTCGGCCTTGACGGTGACGCCCTTGGCCTTGGTGGGGAAGCGGACCTTCTTGAGGGCCGGGTTCTTGGCGGCCTCGGCGGTCTTGACGACGAGGACGGTGGAGAGGCCGCCGAGCTTGGAGGCGGTGACGCGCAGGTCGATGCCGGGGGCGACCTCGGGGTAGACCAGGGCCTCGCCCTTGGGGTCGAGGGTGGGCTTGGTCAGTGGGAAGGGCGAGTCGATGGTGAGGGACTCGCCGTCCGGGCTGGTGAGGGTGCCGAGCGGTCCGTCTCCGCCGCCGGAGAGGTGGACGCCGGCGACGGCGGTCTTCGGCCGGTAGCCGCCGTGGTCGTCGGCCACCAGGGTGCCGTCGAGGTCGGCCCAGGCGTTGTCCTGCTTCACGCGCTGGGGGTCGGCGTGCTGGGTGCGGGACAGGTGCCCGGCGGGGGTGGCGACGGTCTCGCTGTACTCGTCGGTCAACTCCGGTACGGGGACGGGCTTTCCGGTGCGCTTGGCCTCGGCGATCGCCTTGTCGGAGGCGATTTGGGGCTTCTCGCCCGCGAACTTGGCGTCGCCGGCGGCGATCCGGTCGGCCAGGTCCTTCGGGATCGCCCCGGGGGTCTGGCCGGCGGAGGCCGCGGGGGCGCTCGGGGAGTCGGCGGCGAAGGCCAGCGGCGCGATCGGTCCGACGGAGGTCAGCGCGAGCACGAGGGCGACCGCGACGGCGTGGGAACGCCGGGGCGGATGCCCGGTTCTGCGCATGCCGGAGGAAGCTCCGGACGGAGCGGACATGGTGAAGCCCCTTCGAGGAGAGGAGAGACCGTCCGGCCGCGAATGGCGACCGGATCCGGTTCGTTCGTGAAGGACCTCAGCAAGCTGCCGCATTAGCTGGTTGATCGTCAATTGCTATATGCGGCCGGGATGTCCGCTTTGACGGACCGTCCGCCGATTTCGTTCGACTGTGATTTGAATCACATCCTCAGGGGATCCTCAAGCCGCTCGACCACCGGATCGTCAGCCCCCTACCCTCCAGCGAGACTGTCCGCGCCGAGTCGCGGTGCGGACTTCTCAAAGGGGTGGAGATGTCCTCTTTTCCCGAACGACCACCCGGTGAATCCGGGTGGGACCAGTCGCCGTCGAGATGGCGTAAATCCCAATTGTCATTGGTCGGTTCGTTCGCGGTGCTGGCCGTTCTGGCGGCGCCGCTCGGCACCGCGGTAGCGGCCCCTGCGGGCGGCGGCGCCGACCACGGCCGGATCTGGTCGCCGCCCGGCACGCCGCTGCCGAAGACGGCCTCGGTGCACGGCGCGGCGGACAAGGTGAAGTCGACCTCACCGCCGACCGGTTCGCCGAACTGGGTGCCGCCGAAGTCCCTGCCGCAGCCGAAGAGCGGCAGCGCCGAGGTCGCGCTGGACGCCGGCGCCGGTGCGTCCAGGCAGGCGGGTGACCTGCCGGTCTGGCTGGCCCCGGCGCCGGGGGGCGGGGCCGCGCCCGCCGCGCCCGTGCGGGTGAAGGTCGCCGCACCGTCCGCGGAGTCCGCGAAGGGCGTGCAGGGCACGGTCGTCACGCTGACCCGCGACGGGGCGGCGGAGGCCGGCAAGGTCCAGGTCGGGATCGACCTCGGCGCGATCGGTGTCGGCGCGGAACTCGCCGCCCGGGCCCGGCTGGTGGCGCTGCCCGAGTGTGCGCTGAGCACACCGGACGCGGACGGCTGCCGGGTCCGTACGCCGGTGGCCTCGCACTACGACGAGAAGTCGAAGCGGCTGGTCGCGGACGTCGACCTGCCGGCGGTGGGCGGGACGTCGAAGGGCTCGCGGGCGGAGTCCGCGGCCGCCGCCGAAGCGCCCGCAGCCTCGGGTCAGGTGCTGCTGGCGCTGGACGCCGCGCCCTCCGGCGGGACCGGCACGTACAGCGCCACACCGCTGGCCTCCAGCCAGAGTTGGACGGCGGGCAGCACGTCGGGCTCGTTCACGTACAGCTATCCGATCGCGCTGCCGCCCTCCCTGGGCGGTGGCGCTCCCACGCTCGCGCTCGGCTACGACTCGGCCTCGGTGGACGGCAGGACGGCGTCGACCAACGCCCAGGCCTCCTGGATCGGTGACGGCTGGGACCTGAGCGCGGGATTCGTCGAGCGCGGCTACCGCGGCTGCGACAAGGCGGGCATTCCCGGTTCGGGCGACCAGTGTTGGGGCGGTCCGAACCTGACGCTGTCGCTGGGCGGCCACTCGGGTGAGCTGGTGCCGGAGGACTCCTCGTGTGCCGCCGGGACGGCGACGGACGAGCAGTCGCGGTGCAAGTGGCGGCTCAAGGGCGACGACGGGACGAAGGTCGAGTTCCTGACCGGCGCGAACAACGGCACCTGGAACGGCTCGTACCTCAAGGTGACCGACACCTCCGGCACGGTCTACTACTTCGGGCTCAACCAGCTTCCGGCGGCGGACGGTTCGCCGAGCAGGACGGGGCCGGAGAGCAAGTCGGCGTGGACGGTTCCGGTGTACTCGCCGAACCCGGGTGACCCGTGCTACGACGGGTCCAAGGGCAAGGGCTCCTGGTGCCAGACGGCGTGGCGGTGGAACCTGGACTACGTGGTCGACGCCCACGGGAATCTGACCACGTACTCCTACACGCCCGAGACCAACTGGTACGCGCGCGGTGGCGCGCAGAACGGCGGCAAGGGCACGAACACCGCATACACGCGGGGCGGGGTGCTGGCCGCGATCACCTACGGTCAGCTGCTGTCGGACCAGTTGGGCGCGGGCGGCTCCTACCAGGCGGCGGCGCGGGTGGACTTCGACTCGGGTGAGCGGTGCGTCTCGGACGCGGCGACCTGTGACCCGGCGAAGCGGACGGCGGCGAACGCCGCCAACTGGCCGGACGTTCCGATGGACAAGCAGTGCCAGGAAGTCGGTGCCTGCACCAACTACGGTCCCACGTACTGGTCGACGAAGTGGCTGAACGCCATCACCACCTCGATCCGTTCTGGCAGCACGTACCGTCCGGTGGACAAGTACGAGTTGACCCATGTGTTCAAGACGCCGCAGAACGCGACGGAGAACGCCCCGATCGCCTGGCTGCAGTCGGTGAAGCGGACCGGTAAGGACACCGCCAACGGGCAGGCCGAGCAGGCGCTTCCGGCGGTGACGTTCGCGGACCTGCTGCTGCCCAACCGGGTCGACGGCCTGGTGCCGGCGCGGCCGCGCTACAACCGGCCGCGGCTGGCGGTGATCACCACGGAGACCGGCGGCAGCATCCTCGTCTCGTACAAGCAGGACCAGTGCTCGCGCACGGCCGGGCGGATGCCGCCGTCGGCCGACAACAACACCAAGCCGTGCTTCAACGTGAAGTGGTTCGACACCCAGGTGCAGTCCACGGTGGACGACTGGTTCCTGCGCTACCCGGTCGACACGGTGACCGTGGACCCGAACGCCAACCTGATCTCCGGTTCGGTGCCGATGACCACCTCCTACACCTACGGCCCGGCGGCCTGGCACCGCAACGACAGTCCGCTGGTCGAGTCCGACTACCGGACCTGGGACCAGTTCCGGGGCTTCGCGAGCGTGACCGCGGTGACCGGTTCGGGCAAGGACGGGCCGCAGGCCATGTCGACCACCAGCTACTACCAGGGCATGGACGGCGACCTCAAGGCCGACGGCAAGCCCAGGGGCGCCTCCGTCGCCGGGATCAAGAGCGGCAGCCGGACCGACTACGACTGGATGTCCGGGCAGGTCCTGGAGTCGGACACCTACGCGGACGCCTCGGCCGACGCGGGCTCGCCGGTGTCGTACACCGTCAACTCGTACGAGAACCCGGTGGTGACGGCCACCCACAAGCGGGCCGGCCTGCCGGACCTGGTCGCCCGCTACGGCGCCACCAAGGTGACCACCGCGGCGACCGCCGCGACCACCACCGGCACCCGCACCACCACGACGGTGTCGAACACGGACGCCGGGAACAACAACCGGGTCACCACGTCGCTGAGCACGGCCGACGGCACCCCGGACGTCTGCACCCGCTACCGGTACGCGGGCGGCGCCAACCCCCAGATGACCGGCCTGGTCTCCGAGCAGCTCGTCGTCTCGGGCGCCAATGCCTGCACCGCGGACGCGAACGCCTCCAACACCGTCTCCGACACCCGCACCCTCTACGACGGCCAGGGCTTCGGCAGCGCCGGCGCCAAGGCCGAGGTGACGGGCAAGCAGGTGCTGAACGGCTACGACGCCAACGGCGCCGCGCAGTTCGTCACCACCGCGACCAGCACGTACGACCAGTACGGCCGGGTCACCTCGGTGACGGATCCGACGGTCACCGACGGCGCCAACCCCAACGGCGCGGTCACCACCACGACGTACAGCTCGGCCAACCCGGGCGAGCTGCCGAACCAGGTGGTCACCGGCACCCCGGCCCCGGCCGGCGCGCCGGACGCGGGCACCGCCCGCACCAGCACCGTCACGCTCAGCCCGGCGCGCGGCCTCGCGCTCACCTCGACGGACCCCAACGGCCGTAGCACGACCAGGACCTACGACGGTCTCGGACGGGCGAAGGCGGTCTGGTCCCCGGGGCAGAACACCGGCGGCAACGCGAACGCGACCTTCGACTACGCCGTCAACGGCACCTCGGGGCCGTCCACCGTGACGACCAACTCGCTGCGTCCCGACGGCAAGGCCTACGGGAAGTCCGTGCAGATCGTCGACGGCCTGGGACGCACCGTGCAGACCCAGGGCGACCCGGCGATCTCCGCCTACCAGGGCCGGATCGTCTCGGACACCTTCTACGACTCGCAGGGCCGGGTGGGCCGTGCCTACAGCGCCTATTACGAGGACACCAACAAGCCGAACACGACCCGGTGGATCCCGGACGGCGCTATGGTGCCCAACCAGAGCGTGGTGCAGTTCGACGGCCAGGGCCGGGTGGTGAGCACGCAGTTCGTGGCGCTGGGCAAGCCCCAGACCACCACGACCACGGCCTACCCCGGCGCTGACCGGGTGGACGTCTCGCCGCCCGCCGGTGCCACCGCGACCAGCACGGTCACCGACGCGCGCGGGCGCAAGACCCAGGTGTGGCAGTACCGGACGGCCACGGCGACCGGCAACCAGGCCGACGCGGACGTCACCAACTACACCTACACGCCCGGTGGCCAGGCCGCGACCCGGACGGATTCGGCCGGGAACACCTGGAGTTACACCTACGACCTGCGCGGGCGTCAGGTGAAGGCCGACGACCCGGACACGGGCGTGTCGACCCGGACCTACGACGGTGCGGGGCAGTTGGCGACGACGACGGACGCGCGTGGTCAGACGGTCGCGATGACGTACGACCTGCTGGGCCGCAAGACCGGCACGTTCAACGGTTCGGTGACCGCGGCGAACCAGCTGACCGGTTTCCTCTACGACACCGTGGCGAAGGGCCAGTTGACCTCCTCGACCCGGTATGTGGGCGGCGCTGGTGGTTCGGCGTACACCAAGTCGGTCGGTGAGTACGACGCGGCGTACCGTGCGACCAGGTCGACCGTGTCGATCCCCGGCAGTGAGATCGGCGGCAGTGGTCAGGTGAACTTCGACTACTCGGCCGCCTTCAACCCGGTCAGTGGTTCGCTGGTGTCGGAGACGCGTGCCGCGGCCGGTGATCTGGCGCAGGAGGCGGTGAACTACAACTACGAGGCGTTCGGTCAGCTCAACGACATCAGCGGCTCGGGGTACACCTATCTGCGGCAGGCGGACTGGGACGCGTACGGGCGCAACATCCGTGACACGATGAACCCTTGGGGGACGCAGGTCGTCTCGACGAACACCTACGACGAGTCGACCGGGCGTCTGCTGACCCAGTACGTGGACAAGCAGACGGCCACCACCGGCACCGTCCAGAACACCACCTACGCGTACAACCCGGCCGGTCGGGTCACGGCGGTGCGGACGATTCCGGACAACAGCCCGGACCGGACGGACCTGCAGTGCTTCACGTACGACTACCTGGGCCGGCTGACCACGGCGTGGTCGGACACCGGGCGGCTCAACCAGCCCACCCCGTCGTTGGCCGGGCAGGGGTCGTGTGCCAATGCGACGCCCACCAGCGGGGCTTCGACGGCTGGTACCACCACCGTCGGCGGCAGTGCGCCGTACTGGCAGGACTACAGCTACGACGCGGTCGGCAACCGGACGAAGCTGGTCATGCACAACCCGACCGGTGACACCTCCAAGGATCTGACGATCGACCAGTCGTTCCCGGCGGCGGGTTCGCGCAACGTGCCGACCACGGCGGCGGGCACGGGCGGCGGCACCGGTGGTTCGCACGTGCCGACGGCGGTGAAGTCGACGTTCCCCAACAACGGGAGCACTCCGGGCAGTTACCAGTACGACGCGGCGGGGAACACGACGAAGATCGCGAACCCGGGGGCCAACAAGGCCCTGGGTGCGGGTTTCGTGCTCAACCCGGGTGAGTCGGTGCGCTCCAGCAGTGTGCAGCTGACGATGCAGTCGGACGGCAACCTGGTGCTGACCTCGTTGCGGACCGGTCTGGTGACGTGGTCGACGAACACGGGCAACCACCCGGGTGCGTGGGCGACGATGCAGGACGACGGCAACTTCGTGGTCTACGACCCCCAGCGGGTTCCGCTGTGGTCCTCGCAGAGCTGGGTCGGCCCGAACAGCAAGTACTTCGCGGTCGTCCAGGACGACGGCAAGTTCATGGTGTACGCGCCGGGCTGGGTCCCGAAGTGGGACTCCCACACCTGGAAC